>CAMADY010000018.1 GCA_945831805.1 uncultured Prevotellaceae bacterium | reverse complement strand
AGTGCAAAGGTACACACTTTTTACCAAACTGCCAAATGTTTTCGCAATTATTTTTACTTTTTTGATGAAAAAGTTGCATTTTCGGAAATAATGTAGTAATTTTGTACGAAAATAGCACTACCAATGGCAGGAATATACGTTCACATACCGTTTTGCGCCAGCAGATGTATTTATTGCGGATTTTACTCTACAACAGGCAAAGAAAATCTGCAAGAAAGATATATTGATGCGCTAATAAAAGAATATCGTCAAAGGAAAAACTATCTGAAAGGCGATAAAGTACGCACTATATATATAGGTGGAGGCACTCCTTCGTTGCTTTCGAGGGATAGTCTTCTAAGAATCAAGAACGGGATATTGTCGGAAATCGACATAAAAAGCATTGAAGAGTTCACCATAGAGTGTAATCCGGATGATATTACGCCAGATTTTGTAAAGACATTACGGGAATTATGCGTGACAAGAGTATCGATGGGTGCGCAGACATTCTCTGATGAGCGGCTGAGGTTCCTCAACAGACGCCACAGATCCGGACAGATTCCAGAGGCGGTGATGCTTCTTCGTGAAGCAGGAATCAAGAATATAAGCATCGACCTGATGTTTGGTTTTCCGAAAGAGACACTTGCGGAATGGGAGAAAGACATAGAGACGGCATTGGCATTAGACGTGGAACATCTGTCGGCCTACTCCCTGATGTACGAGGAAGGGACTACATTATACCGCAAGAAAGAGAGTGGCGAGATTAGCGAGATTGACGAAGAGTTGAGCGCGAAGATGTACGAAATGCTTATCGACAAGCTGACAGATGCCGGGTTTGAGCACTACGAGATAAGTAATTTTGCGAAATCAGGGTATCGTTCAAAGCATAACAGCAGCTACTGGAACGGCACATGGTATCTCGGTCTTGGTGCGGCAGCGCATTCTTATGACGGAAAAACGAGAGGCTGGAATGCTGATAATATTGAGGGATATATCAAATTCATAGAAGAGAAACCGGAGACAGGAGACGACAAGGGATTCTGTTGTCAGGCTATGGACTACGAGGTTATTGATGAAGCCACCAGCTACAATGATATTATTACCACAGCCTTGAGGACAAGAGAAGGTATAGACCTTGGGAAACTGGCTGACCCCTATAATATATATATATTAAGGTACGCACGTAAGGCTATCAATAAAGGGTTACTGGAATTTGAAGACAATCATCTCAGACTGACGAGGCTGGGACTTTTTGTCAGCGACGATGTTATGAGCGACTTGATTTACGTGGATTAGGGGAGATGCGGTTTTGAGGTTTTACGGTTTTTGAGGTTTTACGGTTTTGAGGTTTTAAGGTTATGAGGTTTTAAGGTTATGAGGTTTTAAGGTTATGAGGTTATAAGGTTTTTGGGGTTACGGTTTTGAGAGAAAGCAAACGGTCTAAAAGGGTTAGGGAACTCTTTTAGACCGATTTACTATTTATAGTTTTTCAACTGTTGTATTGCATTTACTCGCCACGAAGAGCTGCATTTTTCTTTCTCAGCTCATCACGCTGGCGCTGGAGCTCCTGCTGTTGCTGCTGCATAGCCTGCAAGCGGGCAGCGATGCCAGACATTTTGCGGTTAGGATTCTTCATATTCTCCTCTCGCTTAGCCTCAAGGATTCTCAGCAGTTTCTCCTCGTTGGTAGTCTTGCGGAGAGTCCACATGATAGCTGCAGAGAAGAAGAGCGAGATAAAGTAATAGAAGTTAAGACCTGATGAGTAGTCGTTGAACATGAAGAAGAACATGAGCGGCATGAGAAGCATCATGTACTGCATCATCTTCATCTGCTCAGCCTGCTGACCTACCATCTGATCCTTCTGCTGCTGCATTGTGAACCAAGAGTAAAGGAGGTTGGCAGCACAGAAGAGGATACAGGTGAGTGAGATATGGTCACCGATGAGCCAGATGTTAGTGCCCCACTCCACGATAGGATCGTATGCAGAGAGGTCATCCATCCAGAGGAACGACTGTCCGCGAAGCTGAATAGCGTTAGGAACGAAGTTGAACATCGCAATCCAGATAGGCATCTGAATGAGCATTGGCAGACAGCCAGAGAGTGGGCTTACGCCATATTCAGAATACATCTGCATCATAGCCTGCTGCTTCTGCATAGCGTCCTCCGGCTTGTTGTACTTCTTCGTTGCCTCATCAAGTTTTGGACGCAGCACTCGCATCTTTGCACTCGACATGTAGCTCTTCTTCACCATTGGGAAGGTGATAGCCTTCAGGAGCAACGTAATGAGAATGAGGATGATACCCATAGGTATAGACATTGCGCGCAGGAAGTCGAACACGTAGAGCGTAAACCAACGGTTGATGTAACGGAAGAGTGGCCATCCGAGATAAACGAGGCGTTCCAACTCAAGATCCTTACCGAACTGCGACTCACTCTCAACATCTTGAAGGAGTCGGAAATCGTTAGGACCGAAGTAGAGTTCAAACTGCGATGGCTTAACGCCTGTTGGGTCGAAGGCAGTGTTCAGCTTTGCCTGATAATACTTCAGAGTAGCAGACTCCTTCTCCTGTGGGACACTTGTCAGAAGGGCATCGTTCTTGAAGTTATCCTTTGCAATCATTACAGCAGAGAAGAACTGGTTTTTGAAAGCCACCCAATCGATGGTCTCTTCAACCTTCTCGTCAATCTTCTCGCTTGTCTCGCTAAGGTAGTCGGTGCCACCTTCAGTGAAGTGGTATGTCAGAGTAGCATAGCGATTCTCGAATGTAAAACCCTTCTCCTGCTGCTTACATGTCTCCTCCCAGTCAATGTAGAGGTTGTTCATGTTAGGTGCAAACTGGTTCTTCATACCGTTTGCCACGATAGAGCAAGAGAGGAGATAGTCATTTCCAAGTGTGTAGGTGATTGTGAGATTCTTGCCCTCGCCAGCCTTAGCCACGAATGTTACGCTGTTCTTCGTCACGAGAGTGTCGGTGAAGAAGAGGTCTGCCGTAGAGACATACGCATCCTTTGTAGCCAGAGAGAAGTTCATGCGCTGCATGCCCTTGTCGAAGAGCACCACATCATCCTTACCTTCGATGTTCTTAAAACCCTTGATGACAGCCTTCTGCACCATGGCACCCTTAGTAGAGAATGTCAGTGCAACCTTCTCATTCTCAAGAACTACATCCTTTGCTGTACCAGTGATGGCAGCATGGAAGAGCGCCGTAGTGTCGGCGAGCATTGCCTGTGCCTGCTCTGCCTTACGCTGAATCTCTGAAACCTGTTGTTTCTCTTCTGCCTTTGTCTTTTCTACCGCTGTGATAGAATCCTGAATACGCTTGGCTTCAACCTCTTCCTTTGATGGCTGATTGTACCAAGTAAATCCGAAAAGCACTGCTGCAATGAGTGCAAATCCAATGATGGTGTTTTTATCCACGTCTTATCTGTTTTTTGTTATTATTCGTTCAATGATAATTACTAATGACACATAGTGTGCCAATTTAAGTTGCAAAGTTACTTATTTTTCTCGAATTATCATAGAGAATTGTGTTTTTTCTTTAAAAAGAAGTGGTTATTTCGTCATTTTAGCCTTGTTTTTAAAGAAAAAATAGTACCTTTGCATTTAAATTGTATATATTAGGAACATGCGAACATTATTATTTATATTAACAGTCATAGTTGCAATAGCAACAAACCTCCCCGTCTCTGCTCAGAAGTCCAGGTCATCCGTCACGCGTAAAACCCGCCAGAAGATGACAAGAGTAGATAGTCTGCTGGTAGCATACAAAGACTCGCTTAGCACATACCGAATGAAGCTTGACTCCCTGCAGGCTGCTAACGACTCCCTCAATGAAAACTCTGAAACCTATGAGCCTAATGGTAAATACTACAGATATTTCACCAACTCCACTTTTTACCCACAGTTGGTCGGCAACAAACTCAGCCTGGACGCCACAGAGTCGAATAATGAGACGAACGCCCTGCTGCTGATGTACCTGAGACATCCAGAACACGTAAAATACTCCGCCAGGAAGCTCAACGACATAGCCAACGAGAACATCAGCGATGCAGACCTACCAACGCTGGGACACATTGAGATGGTGAAGAAGGTAAAGGAGCAGACACCAGAAAAGACATTACCGGAGATAGACAAGGCTCCCGTTGACCTTGTGGTGACAAAGCCTCACTTCTGGACATTTGTCGGTGACTACTACCTGCAGTTCATGCAAAATCATTTCTCGGAGAACTGGTACAAGAGCAGTTCCAACAACTACTCTATGCTCGCTCAGGCAACAATCCAATACAACTTCAACAACAAGCAGAAGGTGAAGTGGGAGAACAAGCTTGAGATGAAGCTTGGCATCATAACGTCAGAGAGCGACACGGTAAATAAATTCAAGGCATCGGAAGATCTGCTGCGACTTACTTCAAAGCTTGGCATTCAGGCACATAAGCAGTGGTACTACTCAGTCCAGCTGCTTGCCAACACCCAGTTTATGAGGGGTTACAAGGATAACAAGAAAGATGTATTCTCCGACTTCATGTCACCTTTCAACCTCAACATCTCCCTCGGTATGGACTACTATGTTGAAATCTGGAAGAAGAAACTGACGGGTACGATACACCTTGCGCCACTTGCCTACAACCTGAAATATACCGACAGGGCAAACCTCGCAAAGTCTTTCGGAATAGATAAAGACCACCGTGCGCTAAACGATTTCGGTTCGCAGCTGACGGTGGAACTGACATGGAAGCCGATAGACATGCTCAAGTGGGAGACAAAGCTTTACTGCTACACTACCTACCATAAGTTCACGGCAGATTGGGAAAACACCATCTCCTTCAATTTCAACAAGTTCATCTCTGCCAAGCTGTTCCTCTACCCACGCTTCGACGATAGCGTAAACAGAGACAACGACTTCAGTTACTGGCAGTTCCATGAATATCTCAGTTTTGGATTCAGCTATAGTATGTGACAGGTTTGAGGTTAGGGGTTAGAGATTAAAAGCAATATAGGATGAAACAGTATTTAGACTTACTTGACAGAATAATGAAAGAGGGTGCGGTTAAGACCGACCGCACCGGTACAGGAACGAAGAGTGTATTTGGCAATCAGATGCGCTTCAACATGGCTGATGGCTTTCCGTTGCTGACGACAAAGAAGCTGCATCTGAAATCCATCATCTACGAACTGCTATGGTTCCTCAAGGGTGACACGAACATCCACTACCTTCAGGAACACGGTGTTCGAATCTGGAACGAATGGGCAGACGAGAACGGCGAACTAGGTCCTGTCTATGGCAAACAATGGCGTGCCTTCGAGACCCTTGACAAGGATGGTAACCGCGTCGTCGTTGACCAGATAAAGGACGTGTTGCACCAGCTGAAGACAAATCCAGACAGCCGTCGTATGATAGTTTGCGCATGGCATCCGGGACAGACGGACTATATGGCACTGCCTCCATGCCACACCATGTTCCAGTTCTACGTTGCGGACAACAAACTCTCGCTTCAACTATACCAGCGCAGCGCCGATACATTCCTTGGCGTTCCGTTCAACATTGCGTCATACGCACTACTGCTGCAGATGATGGCACAGGTGACAGGCTTCGAGTGTGGAGAATTTATACACACCACAGGCGATACCCACCTATACCTCAACCACTTGGAGCAGGCAGAGCTGCAGTTGTCACGCACTCCTCGTCCTCTGCCAAAGATGAAGCTTAACCCTGAGGTGAAAGATCTCTTCGACTTCAAGTACGAGGACTTCGAACTGGTGGATTACGATCCATGGCCACATATCAAGGCGGAGGTGAGTGTTTAAGCCCCACACCCCTACCTGTAGGGAGGGAGTTGTTTTTACTTAAAATATCGTAAGACAATATAGCATTCTAACAAGAACAATAGACAAGCAATGATAAACATAATAGCGGCGGTAGCTGAGAATAGGGCTATCGGTTTTGAGAATAAGTTGTTGTATTGGTTGCCTAACGACCTTAAGAGATTCAAGACACTGACAACCGGGCACACCATCATAATGGGCAGAAAGACCTTCGACTCGCTGCCAAAGGGCGCACTGCCAAACCGCAGGAACGTTGTTATCTCACGTTCCGTAAAGGAACTTCCCGGATGCGATGTCTATGGTTCGCTTGACGAGGCCATGCAACACTGCACCCCGGACGAGGACATATACATCATCGGCGGTGCGAGTGTCTATGAGCAGGCAATGCCATTGGCAGACCGTCTGTGTCTCACGGAGATAGCAGCAACACCTGCCGAGGCCGACGTCTTCTTCCCTGACTACAGCAGTTGGAAGGAGTCATGGCGCGAAGACCATGATATCGACGAGAAGCACGCGCAGAAGTACGCCTTTGTAGATTATGAAAAGGCATAATATCGATTGCATACAACGTATCGTCTTTAAAAGACTATTCCGCAGGAAACAATAGCCTCAACACAAGTGGGAGGTGATCGCTGATGCCTCCGTGGTATATAGGGCCAAGGTAGTTACGAAACGGTTTGTAACCACCTTGGCTATCTTTTTCCAGTAACCATTGGGCATCATATATAAAGCACTCCGAAACCATTGCCCGCAACGGTTCAGAAAGCAGGATGTGGTCCAGGCTATTCCATTCGCCCTGATACTTATATGTACCCGTACAACCCGTATTCAGGACCTCCCTACCCTTCTTGTTTCGTCGGGTAAAGTTAAGTCCAACGGCCTTCTCCGAAACATCCGCAAGACCTTTATTCTTATAATACCGCAACGACTTATTGTAAGTGTAATCATTGAAGTCGCCCGCCACGATTATGTTGGCATCGGTGTCAACACTGCGTATAGAGTCAACGGTCTCCATCACCCTCCTTGCCACCGCAAGACGATAACCATCTGTTTCAAACTGACCGCCACCACGACTCGGTGCATGAACAACAAACACATGCATTTCAGCACCTGTCACCACCATTCCCCTGACGTACAGAACATCACGAGTCTTCCTTTCGCCCTTCGGTGGAACAACTTTCAGCGAATGATGCTCCAAAGGTTTGAACGTAAAGGGGTTATACATCAACGCCACATCAACGCCCCTGGCATCCTCGGAGTTTGTCATAAGAAAACGATAGCCGGCTCCCCTAAGCATTGAACGGCGTGACAGCATGAAGAGCGTACTGTCGTTCTCCACCTCAACAAGCGCCACGAGGTCGGGCAACTGCCACTTATCCCCCACTCCACCACACTGATGAACAACCCTTCCGATATTGTTCACTTTCTTCCAATAGCGTCCGAAGGTCCAGTGTTTATCGGCATCAGGCAAGAACTCATAGTCGTCCTTCAGACTATCATGCCTGCAGTCAAAGAGGTTCTCGCAGTTGTACTCCACCAACGTAAACGGAATCTTCTGCGCATACATATTTATATATACGCACGCAAAACTGACTATGAATAGTAAACGTAGAGGCAAAGTAAAGAATAGTCTGTAAAACCAAATAACCGATAAACAACCGAATAACCGTCAAACCGATAAACCGTACAACCGCAAAACCGTACAACCGCAAAACCGTACAACCGCAAAACCGCAAAACCGTACAACCGCAAAACCGTACAACCGCAAAATCGCCCCCTACCTATCACTCCAGAACTCCGGAGTGAAGATTATGAGTACGGAGAAGATCTCAAGACGTCCCATAAGCATCAGCAGAGCACATATCCACTTACACAGATCCGGCAGTTCGTTCCATGACATCGTAGGACCTATCTCCGTTCCGAGCGTAGGGCCCACGTTGCTCAGCGTAGAGATAGTGATTGTTATGGCATTGGTGTTATCCACGCCCGCCGAAACCATTACGAATGCGCAGAATATGCACAGTATGCAATAAACGGTAAGGAATGCCAGCAGCGTAACCCTTCGCTGCATGGAAATGTTCACGTCATTCATTCGAAGAGGCAGCACTGCCCTCGGATGCAGCAGTTGTTTGAACTCATTGCGCACCACCTTGAAAAGCATGAGGCAACGAATACTCTTGAAGCCACCGCTGGTACTTCCGGCACACGCACCCATAAACATACAGAGTGCCAGGATAATCCACGTCACGTGAGGCCATTTTGCAGCATCATCGTTGAAAAGGCCTGTAGTGGTAATGAACGACACCACCTGGTAGATAGCACTGCGGAACGCCCTCTCTGCCCCATAGCCGTTGGTATTCATCAGAAGGAACATTATGAATGCCGTAAACGCCAAGGTTATAAAGACATAGAACTTCACCTCCGCATTGCTGAAAAGACTCTTTATCTCGCCTTTTATCACCAAGCGGTATAGCAGTATGAAGTTAATGCCTGAAAGGAAACAGAAGAACGTAGAGACATACTCCAACGCAGGCGAACTGAAGTATTCTATACTATCATTGTGAGTAGAGAATCCCCCCGTCGCTATCGTCGTCATCGAATAATTGATGCTGTCAAACCATCCCATTCCCAGCAGTTTGAAGGAAATGAAGCAAACGATAGACAATGCCAGGAACACAATCCATATAGACTGCGCCGAGGTAGAAAGTCGAGGATGCAGCTTCGTCTTTATAGGTCCCGTCGTCTCAGCAGAGAACACCTTCATGGAGCCTCCCACCATCGACGGAAGAACGGCTATGGTGAAGAACACAATTCCAAGACCGCCGATCCATTGTGTCAGCGAACGCCAGAACAATATGCCGTGCGGCAGGTGCTCCACATCGTCAAGTATCGTTGCGCCTGTTGTGGTAAAACCGGATATCGTCTCGAAATATGCGTTCGTGAAGTTCGTAATATACCCTCCGACAAGGAACGGCAGCGTGCCGAAAAGACTATACACCGTCCATGTGAGGGTAACGACAAGGAAGGAATCCTTCCTGCCCATTATGTTGTTTGAAGAATCTCTCCCAAGATAATGCAGCACGTAAGCCGCCATCTGCGTCAACAATATCGATACGATAAACGCAAAGACGTCATCCTCACGGTAGCCTATGGCAACAATGAGACACATCAGCATAAACAGCGACTCCAGGAAGAGCAACTTACTGATAATCTTATATATGAGTTTTACGTTAAGCATTCATTCTCTATTTTCGTCTTCGTCTTACAAAAAGAGTTTCTCTATTCGCTTGAGGTCTGCATTGACGCAGAACACCATTACGATGTCGCCCTCCTGAATCTGCGTACCACCGGAGATGAGCATACCCTCACCATTACGCACCAATCCTCCGAACGTGATGCCCTTAGGCAATCCCAGTTCGAAGATGCGCTTCTTCGTAATCTTCGAACCCGGCTGAGCAGTAAACTCCGCCACGTCCGCCTTTGCCTGCATGAGGAATCTGACGTTGGCAGCCTTTCCCTCAAGCATCATCTCGTAAATGCGTGATGCCGCAATAGCCTTGCGGTTGATGATTGTACCGATATCAAGGCTCTCCGCCATATCGACATAGTCTATATTCTCAATTACGGCAACGGTCTTCCTGACACCATAGCGTTTTGCTGACAGACACGCAAGAATATTTGCCTCGGAGCTGCCCGTCAGAGCGACGAAGGCCTCCATGCTGCGGATGCCCTCTTCCACGAGGACGGAGGTATCACGCGCATCGCCATTGATGACGTATCCAGCATTGTCAGGCAGCAGGTCGTTAAGCTGTTCGCAGCGCTGAGGGTCGTTCTCTATAATCTTGTACTGCATGTATTCCGGCATGTTATGCGCAGCGCGCACCGCCGTCTTGCCGCCTCCCATAATCATGACATGGCTGACGTCGGCATACTTCTCCTTGCCCACTATCCTGCGGACATACGGTATGCTGTTCTTCGTCGTCATGAAGTAAGCGAGGTCATGCAGCTGCAGCACCTCATCACCACCCGGTATTATAGTGTCGTTACCTCGTTTTATGGCAACGATATGGTATGGCTCATCAGGACCTATCAGCTCCTTTAGCGGCCTGTTCAGTATCTCGCAGCTCTCCCTAAGCTTTATTCCGAGCATCACGAGCGCACCGCCATGGACATCCCATCGCTGACGCACCCACGACATCTTCAATCCGTTTATAATATCCTGTGCAGCAAGCATTTCCGGATAGATTATGGAGTCCACGCCCATACGCTGCAGTACGTCCTTGTTGTTTGGTGCAGCAAACTCATAGTCCTCCACCTTCGCCACCGTCTGCTTTGCTCCGAGCGACTTAGCAAGCGAGCATGCACACATATTCGTCTCCTGGCTGTGCGTTACGGCGATGAAGAGGTCTGCCTGACCCACACCGACCTGTCGCAAAGCCTTTACGCTGATTGGCGAAGCATGCATCGTAAGCACATCAAGATCGCTATTGACGTTGTCGAGGGCTTCCTCGTTGTCGTCAATAATCGTGATGTCCTCGTTCGTTCGCGTAAGGAGCGAAGCGAGGTAGTTACCTATGGCGTATGCACCGGCAATGATAATCTTCATTTTTTTTTCAGTTAACAGTGAACAACGGTGGCGAACTTTTTTCTGTGGACAAACAAACGAAAAGCGTAATCACAACTTTCCATTCTCCATTTTCCATTCTCCACTTTCCACTTCTTACTTCTTACTTTTTACTTTTTACTTCTTACTTGCAAAAACGACAGTTTTTGCGATAGCATCGGCATCCATTCCCGCCACATGCTGCAGCTCTGCCACCGTGCCGTGTTCCACGAATGCATCGGTAGGCATTCCGAGGCGCGTCACCTTAGGCGTATAGCCGTTGTCAGCGAAATATTCCAGCACAGCGGAGCCCAGTCCGCCGTTCTTCACGCCGTCCTCTATCGTCACCACATGGCTGAATCGTTCGCCTACTTCACGCAGTATCTCCTCGTCGATAGGCTTTAGGAAGCGCATGTCATAGTGGGCTACCGTCAACCCCGGATTCGTCTGCTTCAGCATCTCTATCGCCTTCGTGACGTTATTGCCTATGTTGCCTATCGACAACACCGCAACATCCTTGCCATCAGTAAGTTTCCTACCCTTGCCGACAGGTATAGCCTCCAGCGGACAACGCCAGTCAACGAGCTGTCCTCTGCCACGCGGATAGCGTATCACGAACGGTCCCATGTCCGGTTGCTGTGCGGTGAACATCATCTTCCTCAGTTCGTGCTCGTTCATAGGAGCACAGATCGTCATGTTCGGAACAGGTCGGAGCATTGCGAGGTCGAAGGCACCATGATGCGTAGAGCCATCCTCGCCGACTATTCCCGCCCTGTCGAAACAGAACACCACGTTAAGCTTCGCTATCGCCACGTCGTGGATGATGTTGTCATACGCGCGCTGTGAGAATGCGCTATATATATTACAATAAGGTACGCAACCCTCCGTTGCCATTCCTCCGGAGAACGTCACGGCATGTCCCTCGGCTATTCCAACGTCGAAGGCTCTGTCGGGCATAGCGTCGAAGAGCTTGTTCATCGAGCAACCTGTTGGCATGGCAGGCGTAACACCTACCACCTTGTCGTTCATGCGGGCAAGCTCCACGAGCGTCTCACCGAAGACATCCTGATACTTCGGTGGCTTGTTCGCCGTATTCTCCTTGATACGCTCGCCTGTCTCCGGGTCAAACTTACCCGGCGCATGCCATACCGTAGCCGACTTCTCTGCAGGCTTGTAGCCCTTGCCCTTTACGGTATGTATGTGCAGCAGCTTCGGACCCTTCATTTCCTTCAGCTGTCTCAGCACGCGGACAAGTTCCTTGACATCGTGACCGTCAACAGGTCCGAAGTATCTTATGTCCATGCCCTCGAAGATGTTTGCCTGAGGAGAGAGTGCCGACTTCAGTGCATTACCGAAGCGTATCGTCTTCTTGCGGCGGCTTTCGTTCAGCAATCCGTGGTCAAAGAGCCATCGCGCTGCCCTGAAGCGCCATTTGTTATATGACTCGTTGGTGTTCAGAGCCAACAAGTACTGCTTCATGCCACCGACGCTTCTGTCGATGGACATATTGTTGTCGTTAAGGATTATCAGCAGGTCGTTAGGCGAGGAGCATGCATTGTTCAGGCCTTCGAAGGCAAGACCGCCGCTCATCGAGCCATCGCCGATGACGGCAACGACCTTCCTGTTCACTGCAACGACATCGGTAGCAGTGCCGTCCGTTACACCATTGGCACTTGCCACTGCCATGCCCAGCGCAGCCGAGATGCTATTTGAAGCATGGCCGCAGGTGAACGTGTCATACTCGCTCTCTGCCGGACAAGGGAACGGATGCAGTCCCCCGAACTTACGGTTCGTGGCGAATGTCTCGCGTCTGCCGGTCAGTATCTTATGGCCATACGCCTGATGGCCCACATCCCAAACGATGCGGTCCTCCGGGGTGTTATAGACATAGTGCAGGGCAACGGTAAGCTCGGTGACACCGAGGCTCGAAGCAAGATGTCCGGGATTCACCGCCACCTCCTTCACGATGTCATCGCGCAGCTCTGCACAGAGTTGCTCCAAATCATTTACGGACAATTTACGTAAATCATCTGGATAATATATTTTTTCAAGAAGATTATCCTTAGAGTCCATTATAATTCCTCAGCGTCTCCAATCAATATTCTTCTTCCCCTCTTTGTATA
This sequence comes from uncultured Prevotellaceae bacterium, assembly GCA_945831805.1. Classification (GTDB taxonomy): domain Bacteria; phylum Bacteroidota; class Bacteroidia; order Bacteroidales; family Bacteroidaceae; genus Prevotella. Next base: position 24,562 of record CAMADY010000018.1, on the reverse strand, counting down.
GGTCATAACAGCAAGGATTAAACCTATTACTGCCGTTACTGTATATAATTTCAAATGGATCCATGAGTATTATTGTTTAAGAGTACTATTTGCTATTACCGCAAGAACTATTGTTGGAATCAATCCCAAAACCATGAGATAATAATTAGGTTCGCCTTCGTTGAACTTCACCAGTTCCACGATGATAAGTCCACCAAATGAGAGTTTCGAGGGGTCTCTGTAGAATTTAGCATCCTATTTTCGTTTCTCCCAAGCTCGCTGCCGCCTTTCAGCGACAGCGAGATGATCGTCATTGAATTTGCTCATTCCCCCGATTACTTCACGTTGCCCACCTTGATAAGGTATTCGGCAATCTGAACGGCGTTGAGGGCTGCACCCTTCTTGATCTGGTCGCCGGTGAGCCAGAAGGTGAGGCCATTGTCGTTGGCGAGGTCCTCACGAACACGACCAACATAAACGTCGTCCTTGCCAGCAGCGTAGAGAGGCATAGGGTAAGGCAGTGTTGCCATCGTCTCTGCCTCAGCATCAGCGTTAGCCTTTGTGCCTACAGCCTTTGGATCGTCAACGAGAGTTACGCCCTCGGCATTGCGGAGAGCCTCCTGAGCAGCCTCGACAGAGATTGGCTCCTCTGTCTCAATCCATACAGCCTCTGAGTGCGCACGGAGTGAAGAGATACGAACGCACATAGCAGAGCAGCGAGCATCGGTATGCATAATCTTCTTTGTCTCGTTAAACATCTTCATCTCCTCCTTCGTGTAGCCATTGTCCTGGAACACGTCGATCTGAGGAATCACGTTGTAAGCCAGCTGATAAGCGAACTTGTTAACCGTTGGCTGCTGATCCTTGGCGAGTTCGCTGTACTGCTCCTTAAGCTCTGCCATTGCTGCTGCACCGGCACCTGAAGCCGACTGGTAAGAAGCGATGTGGATGCGCTTGATGTGAGAAATCTTCTCCAGTGGCTGCAGACAAACAACCATCATGATTGTGGTGCAGTTAGGGTTAGCGATGATGCCACGTGGGCGGGTCAGCGCGTCCTCAGCGTTGCACTCTGGCACTACGAGAGGCACATCGTTGTCCATACGGAATGCGCTGGAGTTATCAATCATCACCGCACCGAACTTCGTAATATCCTCGGCAAACTCCTTTGACGTACCAGCACCGGCACTGGTGAATGCTATGTCAACACCCTTGAACGCATCTCCGTGCTCAAGGAGCTGTACGGTATATTCCTTTCCGCGGAAGGTGTACTTCGTGCCAGCAGAACGCTGCGAGCCGAAAAGTACGAGGTCATCGATAGGGAAATTTCTCTCATCAAGGACACGGAGGAATTCCTGTCCTACAGCGCCGCTGGCGCCAACGATTGCTACTTTCATTTTCTTCTTTTTTTATTATTATGAAACGTTTCTGTAATTTTTTCACTGCAAAATTACAAATTTTTACTCTAATCTTCGCATATTTCAAATATTTTTTGCAATTTTGCAGTCAGTTTTATTGATATAAGTAAAAAAAATGCAGTTTTTGACCGAATATTTGCCTATTACGAACCCTACGATGGTGTTTTTCACCGTACTTATTATTATACTCTTTGCGCCTATCGTGATGAGCAAGCTACGCATCCCGCATATCATCGGAATGGTGCTTGCCGGCGTCGCCATAGGAAAGTACGGTTTCAACATCCTTGAGCGGGACTCCAGCTTCGAGCTCTTCGGACGCGTGGGACTACTCTACATCATGTTCCTCGCCGGACTTGAGATGGACATGGAGGGCTTCCGCAAGAACCTGCGCAACATCGGATTCTTCGGCATCCTCACCTTCCTCATTCCATTCGCACTGATGTATGCCGCCGGAGTGTGGCTCCTCGGCTATAGCCCCATGGCGTCGGTGCTCCTCAGCTGCATCATGTCCTCAAACACACTTATCGCCTACCCTATCGTAGCGCGCTACGGACTTCAGAAGCACAACGTCTCGACGCTCTCCGTAGGAGCCTCCATGCTCTCACTCCTCATGGCACTCGTCGTCGTGGCGGCGGTCGTAGGCTCGTTCGGAGGCGGCAGCGGCATTGAGTTCTGGGCATTCTTCGTACTGAAGTTCGCAGCATACTGCGCATTGCTCCTGTTCCTCATACCTCACCTTACACGCTGGTTCCTACGTCGTTACAGCGATGCCGTCATGCAGTTCATCTTCGTTCTCGCCATGATGTTCATGAGTGCGGCGCTCTGTGAGATGATAGGCCTCGAAGGCATCTTCGGAGCATTCTTCAGCGGACTCATACTCAACCGTTTCATACCGTCCGTATCGCCACTCATGAACCGTCTGGAGTTCATCGGCAACGCACTCTTCATACCTTATTTCCTCATCGGCGTGGGCATGCTCATCAACGCACACCTCCTCGTTGAGGGCGGAGGCATCATCACAACCGTACTCATCATCGTCATCGTGGGAACCCTCGGCAAGGCTCTCGCGGCGTATGCCTCATGCATCGCACTACGCATGCCGTGGCAGGAGGGACACCTCATGTTCGGACTCACCTCAGCACACGCCGCTGGAGGCATCGCCATCGTGATGATCGGCATGCAACTGCAACTCTCTCCCGACCACTATCTCCTTGGCGATGACATGCTTAACGGTGTCGTCATCATGATCCTCTTCACGTGCATCATATCAACCATCGTGACGGACAACGCTGCAAAGCGTATCATCCTGACAGACAAGAAGAACGCGAGCAAGGAGGAGGTTGGCGACGATGAGAAGATACTCATCCCCGTAAAGTACCCCGAGACCTGCAATACGCTCATGTCTCTCGCCATAATGATGCGCAACCAGGAGCTCAACCGAGGCCTCATAGCACTCAATGTTGTCTATGACGATGAGGATGCCGACAGCAACCAGGAGAGGGGACGCCAGCTCCTTGAGCGAGTCTCACGACATGCCGGGGCGGCGGATGTGCGTGTGCAGACACAGGTGCGCCTCGCCACGAACATCGGCAACGGCATCAAGCACGCCTTCAAGGAGTACGACTGCTCGGAGATAATCCTCGGGCTCCATATCCACGACAACTCCTCACGCGTCTTCTGGGGAGAGTTTGCGCAGAGCGTCTTCAACGGTCTCTCACGACAGATTATCATAGCCCGATGCACGCAGCCACTCAGCACACTCCGTGCCATACAGGTGGCGGTGCCTTCACGCGCCGAATTTGAGCCGGGATTCTATCGCTGGCTGGAGCGTCTGTGCCGACTGGCGAAGGGCATCGGATGCCGCATCGTCTTCAACGGACGCGTGGAGTCGCTGAACCTCATCGACCAGTATATCAACACGCGCCACCGCTCCGTGCGTGCCGAGTTCGCATCAATGGCTAAGTGGCACAATCTCATAGAGTTAGCGGAGCGTACGAAGGACGACGAGATGCTCGTCGTCATCACTGCACGCCAGGGCACCGTATCCTACAAAGCAGCCCTCGAACGACTCCCTGACGAGCTTACGGAGCACTACCACGGCACCAATGTCATGATAATCTTCCCGGACCAGTACGGACCGGCACCAGACACCATGACCTTCGCATCCATGCAGCACACCGAACAGCTCTCTGCATACCTCGCCATCATGAACTGGTGGACGAAGATGTCACGCAGATGGAACATCAGCAGAAGACACTCAGAGCCTGCCTCTAATTGTTAAAGTTTTCTAAAAACCGGCTGAAAACATACATTTTAGCCCGCAAAAGCCTTTCACCTTTTCCAACTACAGAAGTTCTATGCCGTTGTCGGTGATAGCAATGAGGCGACGTTTGTAGAGGTCGCCGACAGCCTGTTTGTAAGTGCGCTTGCTGACACCGAACTGTTCCTTTATCTCCTCTGCATCACTCTTGTCACCGAGACGGCAACGACCGCCCTGTGTCTCAAGATATCGCAGGAGACGTGCTGCGAAGTCCTCGGTATGCTTATGTCCGCTGCGCTGCAATGCACAATCGACCTTTCCGTCAGGACGCATGTTAGAGATATAGCCCTTGATGCGGTCTCCGCTATGGATGTTGCGGAACACCTGAGAGTCGTAGATCACTCCGGCATGGGCATTGTCTATGATAACCTTGAAGCCGATGTCCGTCTTCTGCCATACGAGCAGGTCAACCTCCTGACCGACCTTGTATTCTCGTGGCAGCGGAGTAAGATAACGCTCGACCTTGGCTGATGCCATGATACGATAGCTCTCCTCGTCGATGTGTACGTGAACGATGTATGAGCGTCCCTGCTGCATGCGCAGTTTCTGCTCACGGAACGGACAGAAGAGGTCCTTCATCAGTCCCCAGTCGAGGAATGCTCCGAACTCATTAACCCACGCTACTTCAAGATATGCGAAGTCACCGACCATTGCTTTTGGTTCCAGCGTGGTGGCTATAAGTCTTTCTTCATTGTCGAGATAAAGGAACACTTCTATCTCATCGCCTACCTGAAGGTCTTCCGGCACATAGCGTTCCGGCAGGAGTATCTTGCCGTCATAGCCACCACCTTCGAGGTACATTCCGAAGTCAACCTTCCAGGCTGCCTTCAGTATATTCTTTTTTCCTAATTGTAGATTCATAAAATGATAAGTAAAAAGTGAAAAGGTAAAAGTGAAAAGTCCATATATGAAGAAGCGGAACTTATACTTTTCACTATTAACTATTCGCTTACAAGTTGAGTCTCCGAAACTTGTATCAGTCCGTCAACGATGTGAATCGTGCGGTCTGTGGTCTTTGCCAGTTCCTCATCATGCGTTACGATGACGAAGGTCTGACCGTATTTCTCCCTAAGATCGAAGAAGAGCTGATGCAGTTCCTGCTTGTTCTTCGAATCGAGAGAGCCTGACGGCTCATCAGCAAAGATGACGGAGGGGTTGTTTATAAGTGCTCGTGCTACGGCGATGCGCTGCTTCTCACCACCAGACAGCTCTGCTGGCTTATGCTTCGCACGATCTGTCAGTCCAAGGAACTCCAGCAGTTCCGCACAACGCTTCTTCGCCTCACTCTTCTTCACACCGCCTATCATGGCAGGAATGAGGATGTTCTCTTCTGCCGTGAACTCAGGCAGCAGCTGATGGAACTGGAACACGAAACCGATGTTCTGGTTGCGGAAGTCTGCGAGTTTGTTGGCAGAGAGCTGTGAGATATCCGTTCCGTTGATGACAACAGAACCAGTGTCCGCCTTATCAAGCGTACCCATAATCTGCAGGAGTGTTGTCTTGCCGGCACCGCTTGGTCCTACGATGCTGACAACCTCGCCCTTGGCAATCTCAAGGTCGATGCCTTTGAGCACCTGAAGGTTTCCAAACGACTTCGTTATGTTTGAGAGCTTTATCATCTTAGTGGTTTAGTGATTTTGTTGTTTAGTGGTTTGGTTGTATGGTGATTTGGTTGTTTGGAGATTAAGTTTATTAGTGATTAAGTAATAGTAGCAACTAAACAACCAAAGAACTAAACCACTAAACAACTGAACAAACTACTTTCCAAAGAAACCATTGTCAGCCTGCTTTGTAACAGAGACATGGGTGGCAGAGGCTGCTGATACAGAAGCAGGGAGCCATACATTCATGCCACCGTTCTGTCCACGATGATCCCATGCGTAGTAAGGGATGAGCGTGAGTGTGCGGTCGGTGGTCTTCAGCTTACCGTCAGCACCGATAGAGAGTGCCTGTGCCTCAGTCGTTATAGCCTTTACGTCATGACCAGATACGATGGTTATTGGCTTCTCCGCCATCTTCAGCTGTGGCTTTGCATTAAGGAGATAGGTGCTTACGTCAGCCTCATTGTCAGGCCATTCAGCACAATATACCAATGGTCCGCGCTCCACTGCGAGGCGTCCTCTATCAGCAACGACCTTATCGTTTGCCTTGACTACACGAGGTTCCATATCGAAATGTATGTCAACGACATCACCCTTCTTCCACTGGCGGTTGATAACGGCATAGCCATCGGTGAGAGTCTCAACGTCAACAGCCTTGCCATTGACCTTCAGGGTGTAGCCGAGCTTCTTTCCGTCAACGAACTTATAGAGGTCGCTTGGCACTACGTCACCCTTCACCCATCCTGGTATGCGCACCATCATGGAGAACTTGCCACCGCCCTTGACGATAGACAGCTTTACATCGCCATCGTTAGGATAGACGGTCTCCTGCTTCAGCGTGACAGCTTTGCCGTTGACCTTCATCGTGGCGGTGTTGCCCATGAAGAGGTTTACATAGAGGTTCTGATTCTTCACTGCATAGATATAGCCCGGCAGTGAAGGGATGAAACGGCAGATGTTTGAAGGGCAGCATGCGCAACCGAACCATGCCTGACGGGCATACTTCTGCTCTGCGGTGCATGAGAGAGGGTTTGGATAGAAGAATCCGTTGCCCTGTATAGAGATGCCAGAAATAAGCGCATTATATAATGTACGCTCAAGGACATCGTAGTATTCTGACTTTCCGTGAAGCAGGAAGAGACGGTAGTTGGTATATACATTACCTATCTGTGCGCAGGTCTCACAATATGCAGAGGCATTAGGCAGCTCGTAGTTTGCGCCGAAGGACTCTCCCTCATGGCGTGCGCCGACACCACCTGTGATATAGTATTTCTTCTGTACGATATTCTCCCAGATACGGTCGATAGCCTTAATATAAGAGGTGTCGCCTGTAAGTGCCGCAACATCTGCCATACCGCTATACATATACTCTGCACGAACAGCATGACCGACAGCCTCATCCTGATCAACTACCGGCTTATGTGCCTGAGAATAAGCATCCTTGCGTACTGTCTTGCCACGATAGTCAAGGAAGAACTTAGCCTGTTCGAGATATTTCTTGTTGCCCGTCACGAGATAAAGCTTGCAGAGTCCCATCTCCGCAATCTGATGTCCCGGCACAAGCTGCAGCTGATCCTTATTAGGACCGATAGCCTTGCATACGCAGTCAGCATACTTTATGGCAATATCGAGGAAGGAGCGCTTGCCCGTTGCCTGATAGTGTGCACATGCCGCCTCAAGGAGGTGTCCGAGGTTATAGAACTCATGGCTGAGCACCTCTACCTTCTCCCAACGCTTTGCGCCAGCCCACTCATGAGGCTTCGATGGTGACTTGGTACGTGCGGTATAGAGATAGCCGTCAGGCTCCTGACCAGAGGCAATCACAGCTATTACGCTGTCAACATACTTATCGAGTCGGCGGCCTTTATACATCGCATCAGGGTATGTCTGAAGGAGATAAGAAGCACCCTCGATAGTCTTGTAAGGGTCGGTATCGTCGAAGCTGAACGTCCATGACTTGTCAGGAAACTCCTGCTTAGAATCCGCCAGATGCTTTGCAGCATTTGAGAAGTTGGTATAGCGACCAGTCTCCTCACACTTGCTGAATGCCAGTGGGATCGTTACGTCACGACTTGCCTTAAGACGTGGTGACCAGAACGAGTCATTGACCTTCACCGAAGTAAAAGGAACAGGACTGATAGGATACTGCGCGTTTGCTATTGAAGCAACAGCAAACAGTACGAAAGACAGCAGATAGCGATGCATAAGTATAAACAATTTATAAATATGTGAATCAAGGTAACTTAAATTCTTCACTCTTAGTTCTTCACTCTTCACTTCTATACAACAGTCAAGGTGTAGATATAGACTACAGCTGCCGGTATAGCCATCAGCGAAGAGTCGAAGCGGTCGAGCATTCCGCCATGACCAGGAAGAATGTTGCCGCTGTCCTTTACGCCAAGGGTGCGCTTCATGAGGCTCTCAACGAGGTCTCCCCATGTGCCGAAGACTGCAACGACGACACCAAGACCTATCCACTCCAACTGCGAGAGACCCGTCTCTGCTGCCGGAACGCCAAGCGACTCTAAGGCATGCGATTCGTCAATCCATGACATGAGGAGTGCAAAGAACACAACGATGATGCCACCGCCTACGCTTCCCTCCCATGACTTTGCAGGGGAGATACGCGGGAAGAGCTTGTGCCTGCCTATCAGTGAGCCGGTGCAGTAGGCGCCGGTATCGTTCATCCAGAGGAACACGAAGATGCTTACAGGCAACAGCATATTATAAGCAGGCAGCTCACCCGGTGCCGCACGGAAGGCAAGCACCGACAAACAGCTGAACGGCAGTGCGATATACATCTGCGACAGCATGCTGTAAGCCCAGTCGTTGATAGGGTTCTCATTCCTTGCGTATAGTCCGCTGACGAAGAGATAGACAAGCGTCAGGAGGTACGGAATGAACACTGCGGAACCTGTCAGTTCTGTACAGAAGCCTGCAATGGCAAAGAAGAGGTAAACTCCTGCCACGGTGCAGATGAAACGGTTTACTGTAACATCTTCACGCTGATTGACAAGTCCGGTGAACTCCCAGATTGTCAGCCCCGTAACAAGTGCAAAAATCATCACCATCGCCTGCGGACGGAGGAAGCACGTCAGTATGATAAATACGAAAAGTACTCCTGTGACGGCGCGGGTTAAAAAGTTCTTCATAAGAATTTGTTATTTAGGTTCGTCAGAAGGTGTATCGACAGCAGTCTCCGCCGGCATTTCTTCGTTCTTTTCTATTATCTCCTGCGCACGGCTTGCCCATGGACGTGGACCGAAAATCTTCTCTACATCCTCAGCAAAGATTACCTCACGCTGTATCAGCAAGAGTGCGAGGGCATTGTGTCCCTCCTTGTGCTCATCGAGAATCTGCTTCGCACGGGCATACTGCTCGTTGATCATCTTCAGAACCTCCTCGTCAATAAGGCGTGCGGTGGTCTCTGAATATGGCTTCGTGAAGTTGTAGTCGGTATTCTCGTAATAGCAGATGTTCGGCAGTTTCTCGCTCATACCATAGATAGCTATCATCGACTGCGCCATCTTCGTGCTGCGCTCAAGGTCGTTCATTGCACCTGTCGAGATATGACCCGTGCAGAGTTCCTCGGCAGCTCGGCCACCAAGGAGTGAACACATCTCGTCGAGCAGCTGCTCCTTCGTCGTCAGCTGACGCTCTTCCGGCAGATACCATGCCGCACCGAGGGCACGGCCACGCGGTACGATGGACACCTTAACGAGTGGGTTGGCATGCTGGCAGAACCACGAGATGGTGGCATGACCAGCCTCATGGAGTGCTATAGCACGCTTCTCATCACGCGTCATCACCTTCGTCTTCTTCTCAAGACCTGCAATGATACGGTCAACGGCATCAAGGAAGTCCTGCTTGCCTACCACCTGACGGTCATGGCGTGCAGCAATAAGTGCCGCCTCGTTACATACGTTGGCGATATCAGCACCGGAGAATCCCGGTGTCTGTCGTGCAAGAAGGTCTATATCAAGCGATTGGTCTATCTTGATAGGGCGCAGATGCACCTCGAAGATTGCCTTACGCTCAGGAAGATCCGGCAGGTCAACATGTATCTGACGGTCAAAACGTCCGGCACGCAGCAATGCCTTGTCGAGCATATCGACACGGTTTGTTGCAGCAAGAATGATAACGCCGGAGTTTGTTCCGAAGCCATCCATCTCTGTCAGCAGTGCGTTGAGCGTATTCTCGCGCTCATCATTACCGCCATAGCCTGGGTTGTGACTACGTGCACGACCGATGGCGTCAATCTCATCGATGAAGAGTATCGACGGTGCCTTCTCCTTTGCTTTATTGAAGGTATCGCGAACGCGCGATGCGCCGACACCCACAAACATCTCCACGAAATCGGAGCCCGACATAGAGAAGAACGGAACCTCCGCCTCACCTGCTACAGCCTTTGCAAGCAGCGTCTTACCCGTTCCCGGAGGGCCAACGAGCAATGCGCCCTTAGGTATCTTACCACCGAGGTCGGTATATTTCTTCGGATTCTTCAGGAACTCCACGATCTCCTGGACTTCCTGCTTTGCGCCTACCTGTCCGGCAACATCCTTGAAGGTGATGCCGAGGTCGTTGCCCTTGTCGTAAACCTTTGCCTTTGAGCGACCTACGGAGAACACGCCTCCCATGCCGGAACCGCCTCCGCCACCCATGCGGTTCATCACGAAGAACCACAGGAACACGAAGAATGCAACAGGTGCGATGCTGAAGAGCAAGTCAACAAGTCCGTTGCGAGTCTCTGTCTCGTAAGTCAGTTCGCCCTTGAACTTGCCCGCAGCCTTCTCGGCATTGAGGAACTGCTCCAGCTGGTCAACGCTGCCATAGGTAACCTCTACGTAAGGATCCATACCCGTCTGTTTCTTAGACTGATGGAAGACATCCCTTACGTTTGCGGAATATACATACATACGGAGCTTTGACTCCGACTTATTGACGATGACACGCTGCGCATAGCCCCTGTCAACGTAAACTTTGAAGTTGCTGTACGATGCCCTCTTCATCTGACTGTCGCCAATGGTTCTGCCACCATCCGTGAAGAACATTACGCCGAGAGTCACCAGGATGATGAGATATACCCAACTCATATTGAATCGGGGCATCTTTGGTGGACGAGTGCCACCCAATGTTGGATTACTGCTCTGTTCCAATTTAATCGAAAAATTGAAAGTTGAAGATGGATAATTGTTAACTGAGAATTAGTCAAGGTCAGGAATGTCAACGATTGGAGCATCCTGCCACAGCGACTCCAGGTCATAGAAGTCGCGAGCCTCTGGAAGGAAGATATGAACGATGATATCCACATAGTCCATCGCCACCCAGATGCTGTTCTCCTGACCGGCGATCTTGATTGGTTTCTCCTTCAGTTCCTTACGCATCATCTCCTCTACGGAGTCCGCAATGGCAGACACCTGGGATGGTGAGTTTCCTTCACAAACAACAAATGCCTGGCAGATGACACCTTCCATGCCCTCCATGTCAACGACACTGATTGCCTTACCTTTCTTTTCCTGTATGCCCTTAACGGCACAATCAACGAGTTTCTGTATTCTTTCTATCATAAATTCATTTTTAGGGAAGTGCGTAATTTCGCCACTCCACAATTTCGTTACAAAATTACAACAAATTTCTCATTCCACAAAATTATTGCTTTAGTTTTTTGATTTTTATAACAAAGGAGCGACAAAAGACGTGACATTTGTTTGTTTTACAAACATTTTTTATTAACTTTGCATTCAATTATGATTCGTTTATTCAAATGGATATCTGGTTTCCTTGTGGCTCTGCTCATCATTTTTGGTGGCGCCCTTTATGCGTTAACCAGAGATGATGTGCAGGAGATGCTGTACCAGAGTAGTCTGAGAATGCTTGCAGAGACCTTGCAGACAAAGGTGACGGCAAAGAACATTGCCGTGGATTTCAAGCACGGAGGCGTTGCCCTATACGGGGTAAGCATCAACGACAAGAGAGACACTGCAATGCTGCAGATTGACACGTTGCAGGCGGGTATCGCATTGCTGCCACTTCTTCAGAAGGACGTGAACATACGCTTCCTGAACCTCTATGGCGTAAGGGCAAAGCTATACCGTGACCAGCCAAAGAGTCCGCTGAACATTCAATTCCTCATAGATGCGCTGAAGAAGAAATCGCCAAAGAAGCAGCACGAGATGAAGAAGAAAGGCAAGCTGAACCTCAACGTGAGCCTCACCCACCTCGACATACACAGCACTGACTTCCACTACGACGTGTTGTCTATGTCAAGGCTCCCAAAGGGCAAGCTTGACCCTGCACACATCGCGGTAAAGGATTTTTCTGTTTACGTCAAGGGTAACCTATTGGAAGAAAAGACGATAACGACAGAACTGAAGCACCTGAAATGCAAGGAGTTGAACTCCGGCATAACGCTCGACATCGATGGCACGACATACCGCACGATCATGAATCGCAACGTCATTGCCAGCATGAACGACATGAAGATAGCATACGGTGGAACGAAGCTGAACCTTGGAAGAATGACGATGCAGCAGCAACGCGGTAACTTCGACTTCAGCCATCCGGCTTTCTTTAATATAAAGGGGTTGCACGTCATAACAGACAACGGCAAGCCACGAAAGAATTTCAACAGGCCGAAGAGGGGATTCTTCGACCCGGGACATTTCGATGCGTACATCGACATGGACGCTACGATGCACTATGCCTTCAGGGATAGTATGCATTTAAGAGTCAACAAGATGGCTGCTACGGACAAAGGCAGCGGACTTATCATCGAGAACCTCGTCTGCGACATCAGGAAGACCAAGGAGCGCATTAACATTATGGGCTTGAAGATAAACCTCCCGAAGACCGTTCTACAGATAAACACTGCTTCCGTCATACTCCAGAAGAAGACGGATACGACGCCGGCAGGCTTCACGTTGAACCCCTGCATGGTCAAGGCAAAGACGTGTCTCCAGGACATTGCAAAACCTTTTGCACCGATACTGAGCAACTTTACGACGCCACTGAACCTGAGGACCACCGTATATGGCAATCTCGACAAGATTGTTTTCGACGACATACGCGTATTTACCGATGACAGCAAGCTTCGCATTACTGCCGTGGGTGACCTCTGCGACGTTGCAAAGAAGAAACTCCTGACACTCCATTTCTATAATATAAAGATGAGTGCGCAATCAGGCATCAAGGAGCAGATTGTGGGACACTTCAGAAAGAAGGTGAACCTGAAGATGGAGGAACAGATGAGGAAGCTCGGCGACGTGCAGTTCAGCGGTCGCGTGGGCGTCTTCTACAAGTACGTAACCATCGGAGGTTCCATATACACCAACTTCGGCGACATCAACTTCGGGTTCGGCATCGACGGCAACAAGAAGATGCTGACGGGCAACATGAACACGAAAGACTTCGAATTGGGAAATGTAATGGATATAAAAGGCCTCGGTCCTGTAACGATGAACGTGGACTACGGCATCAACACCTCCAAGAAGAAAGTCAGCAAGCATGGCGGAAAACTGCCTATTGGATGGCTGAAGGCAAACATTCTCAACTCGAAGTTCAAGATACTTAGTTTCAAGAACATCACCGCAGAAGGCAAGAGCGATGGACGTACCGCAACAGGTACACTGCTCTCAAGGCAAGGTGCCATCGACGTCATTGTGGATTTCAGTTACTCGCAGACCGCCGACGGCATATCATACTACTATAAGCCACGCCTGAAGAAGCACATCAAGACGGAGGCAGAGGAAACTACCAAGGACAAAGAGAAGGAGGCAAAGCGTGAAGCCAAGCTAAAAGCAAAAGAGGCGAAGCGTCAGGAGAAGGAAGCTAAGCGAATGGAGAAGGAAGCTAAGCGTAAAGAAAAGGAAGCAAACGAAGCCTCCGACACCACCAAGTCCAAGAAACTCAGACTGTTCGACAAACTTCTAAAGTTTTCACGCAACAAGTAGCCCACGGAAACTCTACCTCTTCTTTACATTACGGTAGGCTAGTCCCATAGCCATGTTGACCTTGCCCTTCGGATAGCCCTCATAGTCGATGATGTACTCGGCATAGCCGGAGGTAGGGAGATAGACACCTGGCACGAGGGGATGGAACTCGAAGGAGATGGTGCGGCTGCCGCTCTTGTAACGCATACGGCGTATCTGCCACAGGCCATCGACAACCTCGATATGCGTCCTGCCATATTCCACGATGAGTATGTTCTTGCCGTTCTCCTCATAGCTGCCACAGTACTTCAGCTTATACTTGCTCTTCTTTGACTTCAGCTCCTTGATCTTTTTCTGAACGATGTCATAGAAGCCATCGTATGGATTCTTATCAAGGAACCAGTCCTTCTTCATCACTGACTCCAGTTCACGGTCGGTAAGCTTCGGCGTTGTCTTCAGGACCTTCAGTTTGGAGGACTTCATGCTACCGTTGCGGAACTGCACATTCTCCTGCATCTGCACGCTAAAGTCCGGGTACTTCACCATGATATCAAAGATTTTTGCCCACGACAACATCATGAGCGCGAACCTTATGGTACGACGTTTCTTCAACTCGCTGAGGTTGATATGCTTCGTCAGTGTAGCGGTGGTGGAGCAGTCGTAGCTGGAGACACGTTTCTTCAACGGTTTGATGTTCTTCTCCACCTGCCTCATGATATACGTAGGGAAGTCCATACCTTTCGGGAGTATGAAAAGTTCCTCAAGTGACACCGTCTCTTCCTTCAGTTTGAAGTTTGCCACAACGTCCCTACCCTGCATATCCACCTCTGTATTAACCGTTTCATAGCCTATGAACGAAGCACGCACCGTATGCTTACCATCCGGCACCTGCAACACGGAGTACCTGCCTTCGGAATCTGCTATGACACCTTTCTTCATGTCCTCAATAAACAGAGAGGCAAAAGGCATCGGCTCACCTTTCTCGTTGGTGACAACGCCGTAGATAGTCTTCTGTGCCATCACGCCAAGCGTTGTAAGCAACATCACGGAAAGGATTATAATTCTATTCTTCATACCTGTAGTTTCTTTTTATGTAAATGAAAGATTTTATCTTGCGACAAAAGTACGAATTATATCTTTTCCCGCCAAGAAAAAACATACTATTTAACATATATTGTTCTTCATTGATACAAAAAATCCGCACCGTTTTCACGATGCGGATCAATATCAGATATGTATTAAAAAACATTCTTAGAGGTTTGGATTCATCTCGCCCCACTTCTCTACCTCTGGGATGATGCCGAGAGAAACGATCTCTGCAACCATCTTCTGAAGGTGAGCGTAAGACTGCTTGAGAGCTGCCATCTCCTCCTCTGTTCCCTCAGGAGCAGTGAAGTGAACACCTGTAGCGTCGATAACAGAAGGCATAGCCATCATAACGTTCTTCATGCCGCACTTGTCGCAGTTAACGTAGCAGCCAGCAGGCCATGTGAACTTCTCACCGCCCATAGCGCCCTCGATCATCTTTACAGCCTGGTATGCAGGGCTCTGGAAAGAAGAACGGCCACGGAGCTTGATGATGTTTGAACCACCCTGGATTGTTGCATGCTTGATCTCAGCCCAACGCTCCTCTGAAGGCATCATGTCTGCGAGAGGCTTGCCGTCGATGAGAGCCTTAGATGCGAATACTGCCATCTGCTCACCATGACCACCGTATGTATAAGCGTTTGTAACCTTATCCTGCTGTACGCCGAACTCCTGAGCGAGCTGCTGCTGGAGACGTGTAGAGTCGAGAGCAGCGAGAGATGTCATCTGGTTTGGCTTCAGACCAGAGTGGATGAGGGCAGTGAGAGCTGTAACGTCAGCAGGGTTGAAGATAACTACAACGTGCTTTACGTCTGGACAGAACTCCTTGATATAGTCACCGAACTGTGCTGCAATCTGACAGTTACCCTTGAGGAGATCCTCACGTGTCATACCCTCCTTACGTGGAGCGCCACCAGAAGAGATGATATACTTAGCATCAGTAAAAGCCTCCTTTGGATCTGTTGTCCATGTGATGTTTGCACCTGGGAATGCGCAGTGAGCCATCTCGTCTGCTACACCGTGAACACCTGGCTCAAAGATATCGTAAAGGCAGATGTTTGGAGTAAGACCAAGCATCAGTACTGACTGAACCATGTTAGAACCAATCATACCACCAGCACCTACGATGGTAAGCTTTTCGTTTGTTAAAAATGCCATAGTTTTATTATTTTCTTAATTGATTATTTGTTATCTGACTGCAAAATTACAAAAAAAACTCCATAAAAGAAAATAATTTAGCATTTCTTTACTGTGTTAACCTTAAAAAAGGAATAATGTGCAAAGTCCATGTTACAAAATTGGGTGATAGGTGATGGGTAGTAGGTATTAGGGAATAGGGAAAAGAAAATAGGAGAACAGTTCTTTTAGCGAATCAATGTCACCAGAAAAACTATTCCCCTATTACCTATTACCTTTTTCCTAATTTCTATTACCTAAGAAAAAGTATTACTTGAGGAGTGCAGCACGTGCAGCCTCAATCTGTGGCTTCATCTTAGCTACCTGCTCCTTGAGCTGGTCAACAGAGATAGCGTTGAGCTCGTTCAGTGGAGCGAGAACCTCTACGATCTCCTTGATATTGTTGTCGTATGTAGCGAGGTCGTCGAGAGAGAGCTTCAGGAGAGCAATGTGGTATGTAAGGTCTGAAGCAGACTTGTCGTCGAATGCTGGGAAGAACTTCTCTGCGTTCTGAGACATAACGTAGAGCTGCTCAACAACGATAGCTGCAGACTGCTCCCAGAAGAGGTTGATACGGCCGTTCTCCTTCTCAGCTAAATAGTATGCCTTGATAGCCTCAGGAGTGTTGTCTGTCTCCTTGAATGCAGCAGCAGGATCATTAATGTCTGCAACGATCTTTGCCATTGCTGCCTTGTAAGCCTCGGTATCCATCTTGTAAAGCTTTGCTACCTGGTAGTCAACGGTGAACATACCGAGAGCACGATACTTCTGAGAGAGGAGTGTGAGGTCGTCGGCTGCGTTAGGAGCGAGGAGGTATGTAGGCTGTGCCTTCAGTTCTTCCTCAGAGAGCACGATCTTACCATTTGCGAACACACCCTCTACTGGAGCGAGCTTACCCCACTCGTCAGCGATAGAGTCGAGCTCTACCATGATCTTCTCCTGGATCTGGCTCTGCTCGAAAGATACTGTGTCTGTTGACTCTGCTACCTGCTGTGTCTTGTTACCGCAAGAAGCGAACACGAGAGCTGCTGCGGCGGCTACGATAAACGAAAATTTCTTCATAATTTAGTTTTTTTGTTTTTATAATTAATAATGTATATTTTATAATTAGTCTTTCCTTACGAACCTGCCCGGCAAATCATTGAGCAGGCAGATAGTCACGATGACAGCCATGAACATCATCATCGCCATATTGAACCACAGCGTGGTGAACGTCATCTTCCCTACCCTCTTCTCGCAACTGTAGAACGGAGCATTGCCGCAGTTCGTGCGAGGCGTGAGATATACGAATCCCGCCTTCGGTACTATGCTGCCATCAACGACCTCGCAGAGTTCCTTCGCTCCATGACCCGCCAGCTGCGTCTCCAGCTGAAGGTTGAAGTTGTTGCGCTTGAGCTGCTGCAGCTCTTCCTTGCCATACTGTCCGGCAAACTTACGCATGATGGCATCGGCATCGAGTGCGGCCTTGTTGCCCTTCATCAGCATGGCATTCTCGGCTTTTTCAAGATAGTCATGGACCGACTTGTAGTCATAGCTGCCTTTGTACTGCGGGATATCGCAGATTTCCGCAAGGGCTGGCATCTCAGTCTTCAGCAGCTGCAGGTGGTTAGGATTCTCCTGCCTTCCTACCTTACGGTCTTCCTCCATCGTCTCTACTGCCTTCTGCAGTTTATCGATGAAGCCGAAACGGTAGTATTGCGTCTCGTATTTCTGCCTGTCATAGTAGAACAGCTCCTGTTCGTATTCGTTGTCAGTATATGACGTTACGGCAAGCGCTTCGTATGCCCAGCGTGATGGTATCACATTGCCTATCATCGGCACATTGCCCGTCTTGCTGTCTGGTGTGAGATCCCGGAAATCAACCACCAGTCCGCAAAGCAATATCTGCGGTATCAGCAATATCGGTATCGAAATGTATATCGAAACCACAGAAGAGAGGCACTGCGAGAGCACCAGTCCCGTAAGGTTCGCCACCACTGCTGTCACGAACAGTATGCCCCACCATAGCAGGAACATTCCGGAGATGCCCATCACGAAGTTGCCCACAAGAACGAAGAGCAGTGTCTGTATCAGCGACACTCCCGCCATCAGTACTATCTTCGACCATATATAACTATGGTACGAGAGCTGCAGAAACTTCTCGCGCTTCAGCAGTGCACGGTCTTTTATTATCTCCTCCGCCGAACCGCTCATGCCCACGAACGTTGCTACGATGACAGCCATGAAGAGGTAGCTCACGAGGTTCTTGTTGTTCATCACGCAATATTCCTCACCGGCTGGGGTATAGTGTGTGAGAAGTGCACAGACGAATGCCAGCAGCGGAGCTTCGAGAAGCGTTATTGCGAGATACTGCGCATTGGTGACCTTCGTCATGATGCTGCGCTTGATGAAGATAGCCCACTGCTTCAGTGCGTCAGGCTTCTTCTGCTTCGTCTTAGGAATATCCGTAGGTTTCGGGGCTTCCATCTCCCCACGACCGTCAAGGTACATCTTATGCCATACCTCCGGCTGCACCTTTCGCTCATCAGTAAGGCGGCCCTTGCTGTCAAGTGCCTTCTCCTCTATTATATTAAGGACAATCTCCGGTGTTACGTTACCACAGACCGGACAGGTGCTCGCATCGGCATCGGTATAGTTGGCGGCGGTCTTGAAGTATGTTATAGCCTCTATCGGATTGCCGTCGAACACCGGATAGCCTCCTCTGTCGAGCAGCCACAGTCTGTCAAAGAGCTTATATACATCACTCGATGGTTGGTGGATGTTCGTCACCACAAGCCTGCCGTGGAAGGTCTGCTCCTTCAAAAGGAGTATCACCTTCTCCGTATCTGCCGATGACAGTCCGGATGTAGGTTCGTCAAGGAAGAGCACCGCCGGCTCGCGTATCAGCTCTAACGCTATGTTAAGTCTCTTGCGCTGACCGCCGGAGATGTATTTCTTTAACGGAGAACCGACCTTAAGGTCCTTCGCCTGTTCCAGTCCGAGGCCTTTCAGCGTGCGCATCACGCGTTCATGTATCTCTTCTTCCGATACACCCTCGAAACACAGCTTCGCAGTGTAGTAGAGGTTCTGATATACGGTCAGTTCCTCTATCAGCAGATCATCCTGCGGCACGAAACCTATCAGCGCCCTTGCCTCCGGCTCCTCTATGGAGTGTCCGTTGATGGTGATGCTGCCACTCTGCGGCTTTATATTGCCGTTCAGGATTGAGACGAGCGTCGTCTTGCCTGCACCAGAGCCACCCATGATGGCTATCAGCTCCCCGTTCCTCATGTCGAAGGAGAAGTTGTGGATGCCGTTGTTGCTGTTCGGGAAGCAGAAGTTAATGTCCCTGCCGGAGAATACTATCTGACCGTTCTTCCTCACCGACTGATACTGCGCCAGCACCATGGAGTAATAGACAGGCTTGCCGAGCGTATTCTTCAGCACACCGCTGGTGTTCCAAGCCTGATACATGCCTCTCACAACAGGCACGTCGTTGAACAGTACATTCCTGGCATCAGTGCCGTCGTAGGAGAAGAGCATGAGGTTCATCTCCTTTATCCACAGCGTCTTCACCGCTGCCTTGAAGCCATCGAAGTGCGACAGCTTAACATTTGACGACTCCCGGTCGAGCACGAAGTTCTCAAACTGCAGGCGCAGCTTCTTTGACACGCCGAGGCTCTTTGCCGTAAGGCGGAAGATCGGATCCTCCGTGTCAAACGTCTCCGGAGTCTTGGAACAGAACTCCAGCAGTCGCAGGAAGACCATTGCTCCTTCCTCCGTGCGTATCTCCGATTTCAGTCCTGTGCAGATACCTTCTACTATATCGTCGATGTTTATGTCTGAAGCCGACTCATAGAAGTCTATCAAATCATGGAACAATGTAAGATACTCATCCTTGTTGCGGATTCCGAAATGCCTGCCAAGATAGTCGCTCAGCATCTTAGACGACAGCTTTACATCTGCACTACTCCTTGAACAGAACAGCGCAAAAAGATTCGTCAAAGCGGATATTACTGTATCTGTAACCATGTTTTAATTAGTCGATATTCAGGCAGCAACGCCGATTATTACGCAAAGATACTACTTTTTCATGCACGGAGAGCAAAAGATGGCAAATCTTTAATATTTTTTAACTGCAAAATAGCAAAAGAATGAAAAAAACGAGCAAATATTTTGTCATTTCACAAAAAATTAGTAACTTTGCACCCAAATGTTTGATTTGGAGACGTTAAATATTGGTTTAACAGGTATGCAGGAGGACTTCAAGGAGGCTTCCTACATTCTTGACGACTCATATTTTGAAAGTCTCGACGATGCCGACATTCGCCACGGAAATGTGAACGCCGTGCTGTCTATACGCAAGGCGGCTACTGGAGAGTTCACCGTTTCCATGACTATTGACGGCAGCGTAACAGTGCAATGCGACAGATGTCTCGACGACATGGAGCAACCTGTGTCTGGCAGCTGCACATACATTGTCAAACTCGGACAGGATCCAAGCGAAGAAGATGACGTCATCGTTGTTGACGAGAACGAAGGAATACTCCAGACAGCATGGCTCATCTACGAGACAATAGCGTTGGCAGTACCCATCAAGCACGTTCATGCACCTGGAAAATGCAATGATGCGATGACAAAGAAACTCGAAGAGTTGTCAGCCACCCGAAGTGGTGATGAGACTGCGGAAGAAACTATTGACCCACGCTGGGAAGCATTAAAAAGTTTAAAAGTTTAAAGTTTTAAAAGATTTAAAGAAAAATGGCACATCCTAAAAGAAGACAGTCAAAGACTCGTACACTCAAGCGTCGTACTCATGACAAGGCAGTAGCTCCTACACTTGCAGTATGCCCTAACTGCGGTGCATACTATGTTTATCACACAGTATGTCCTACATGCGGACAGTATCGTGGCAAGCAGGCTATCGTTATTGGCGAGGCTGAGTAATCAACTTACACCTTATTTATTATAATGGAGAAAGTAAACGCTGTAATCACTGGTATCGGTGGATACGTGCCAGAGTATATCCTCACTAACGAGGAACTCTCACGTATGGTCGATACCAATGACGAGTGGATTCTCACACGAGTAGGTATCAAGGAGCGTCGCATCCTCAACGAGGAAGGCCTCGGCTCTGCATACCTCGCTCGTAAGGCTTGTCGCCAGCTCCTACAGAAGACGGGAGTGGATCCACAGACTATTGACTGCGTAATATGCGCTACAACAACACCAGACTACCGTTTCCCTTCTAATGCGTCTATAGTCATCGGAAAGCTCGGCCTTAAGAATGCACACGGCTTTGATGTCTCGTGCGCATGCTGCGGATTCCTTTATATCACAGACCTCGCTGCTGCTATGATTCAGAGCGGTCGCTATAAGAGAATCATCGCTGTGGCTGCTGAGAAGATGTCGTCAATGGTTGACTATCAGGATCGTCAGACTTGTGTGCTCTTCGGTGATGGCGCTGCTGCTGTCATGATGGAGGCAACAACAGAAGAGGGCGTAGGATTCCAGGATTCATACCTGCGTACCGATGGTCTCGGACTCCCATTCCTTCACATGAAGGCGGGAGGTTCTGTATGCCCTGCATCACACTACACCGTTGACCACCGCATGCACTACATCTATCAGGAGGGTCGCACCGTATTCCGCTATGCCGTTACCTCTATGGCTGACGACATCGAGGAGATAATGAAGCGCAACAACCTCACACAGGAAGATATCAACTGGATTGTTCCTCACGAGGCTAACATGCGAATCATTGAGGCTGTGACAAAGCGCCTCAACGCACCAATGGAGAAGGTAATGATCAACATCGAGCATTACGGTAACACCAGTGCGGCATCCATTGCACTCGCTCTCTGGGACTTCGAGAAGAAGCTCAAGAAGGGTGACAACGTACTCTTCACTGCATTCGGAGCTGGCTTCGTTCACGGAGCAAGTTTCTTCAAGTGGGGATACGATGGTGACAAGGCATAATACAGAGGTTGAATCATCAATCCGACAAAATGCATAAAGCAGGATTCGTAAATATCGTTGGAAATCCCAACGTAGGTAAGAGTACGCTCATGAACCAATTGGTTGGTGAGCGTATTTCTATTGCTACCTTCAAGGCACAGACGACGCGCCACCGCATCATGGGCATCGTAAACACACCGGAGATGCAGATCGTTTTCTCTGACACACCGGGCGTACTGAAGCCGAACTACAAGCTTCAGGAGTCGATGCTCGCCTTCTCGGAGTCTGCATTGACAGATGCCGACGTGCTGCTCTACGTCACCGACGTCATCGAGAACCCGGAGAAGAACCAGGACTTCCTCGAAAAGGTGCAGAAGCAGTCGTTCCCTATCCTTGTCCTCATCAACAAGATCGACGAGCTCGGCAAGGACAAGGACGGCAAGAAGGTTGACGCCACGCAGCAGCTGACGGCTATCGTTGACAAGTGGAAGGCACTGCTGCCAAAGGCTGAGATACTACCTATCTCCGCAAAGAACAAGTTCGGAGTCGATATACTCCTCTCACGCATACAGCAGCTCTTGCCGGAGTCACCGGCCTTCTTCGACAAGGAACAGCTGACGGACAAGCCGGCGCGATTCTTCGTCACGGAGATAATCCGCGAGAAGATACTCCTCTACTACGACAAGGAGATACCGTACGCCGTAGAGGTGCGCTGCACTTCCTTCAAGGAGACGGAGGACCGCATACACATCATGGCAACAATCTATGTTGAGCGCGACTCGCAGAAGGGCATCATCATCGGCCATAAGGGTGTCGCCATCAAGAAGGTGAACACCGAGGCACGCAAGGCTCTCGAAAAGTTCTTCGACAAGCACATCTTCCTCGAAACCTTCGTCAAGGTTGACAAGGACTGGCGAAGCAACGAGAAGGAACTCGACAGTTTCGGATATAATCCAGAGTAAAACATCAGAATTCGGATACTCGGGAAATAACGTTACTAACACACTCTACCAAACTTTTCTTCGGAATTGTTTGGTAGTTTATTTTTTTTTGTGTATCTTTGCACTCGAACATTATAAACGTGCGCCAACAGTCACAACAATATCGACAACATAAGTAAAAACAAATGAACTCAATTTATTAACCAATGCGAAACTGATTCGTAAGAATTAATATTTGGTCTCACTGCGCAAGCGTATAACTGAGGTCAAGACATATTTGACTCACGTATATCATAAACCAATATGGCAAAATATCTGAATCCGAAAGCCGACCTTACCTTCAAGAAAGTGTTCGGTGAACATAAAGAACTGCTGATAAGCTTCCTCAATGCCTTGCTGCCTCTGCAGCATGGTCATGAGATTGTTGACATAGAGTATCTGCCAGCAGAACTGGTACCTGTCAATCCTGACAAGAAAGATACCATCGTTGATGTACGATGTACGGAAAAAGACGGACGCCAGTTTGTCGTAGAGATGCAGATGTACTGGACGGACATGTTCAAGCGTCGTACGCTCTTCAATACATGCAAAGCATATGTCAAGCCGGCAGAGAGAGGTATGGACTATAGCGAACTGAATTCTATCTATACACTCTCCCTGGTCAATGACATTGCATTCCCCGAGCTGCCAGACGAGTTCTACCATGAGTTCGTCCCAACCCACACAAACCACTCCAATGAGATTATTGATGACATGCACATGGTTTTCGTGGAACTTCCCAAGTTCCAACCATCGTCATGGAAAGATCGCAAGATGGCAGTCCTTTGGCTCCGTTTTCTTACGGAGATTGATGAGAACACAAAGAATGCCCCTGCAGAACTCGTTGCTGATGCACTTGTTTCAAAGGCCCTTGAGCTGGTAGAGGAATCCGGCTATACTGATGCCGAACTTCTCGCCATCGATAAGTACTGGGATCAGATAAGCCGTGAACGGACAGCACTTAATGCAGCAGAAAGGAAAGGCGAAGCTAAAGGTCGTGCGAAAGGTCGTGCGGAAGGTGAGACTACAAAAGCTTATGCAATAGCACGTAATCTTATCGCTATGGGTATGCCTATAGAACAAGTAGCGCAAGCTACAGGTCTCTCCCCAGAAGAAATCAACCTGTTGTAAAAGACGAATAACAATATAAGTAAAAACAAATTAACTCAATTTATTAACCAATGCGAAACTGACTCATAAAACTTAATATCCGACCTCACTGCGCAAGCGCATAGCAGAGGTCAAGACATATTACTTGGACTTTGTCCTTGTTTCTCGTTTTCTGAAAATCGCCAAAACTTTCAAGTACGATGAGAACAAGCAGACGAAGGTTCACGTCTGGTATGGGCGTGAACTGTTCGTGCTTTTCTATCGTACAGGGCGTTTGGCGATGCCTCAGAAAGCGGAAAAGCTACCGAGCAGTTCCGCCCATTTTTTTATTCAATTATGAAGAGATTATTTCTTTCCTTGGTTGCAATGATGATTGCAACGGTAAGTTTCGCACAAATAGGCTATCAGGTGTCTTTACTTGATAATGCAACAGGCGAACCACGAGCAAATGAAACCGTAAGTTGTAACGTTGAACTTACAAACTCCGAAGGAGGAACGATTTATTCAGGAACCCAAACCGTAACAAGCAATGAATTCGGTGTTCTGTCTTTAACCATTGGAAGTTCTTCAATGTTCAAAGATATGGACTGGACAAAACTTCCACTTTACGTATCTGTAACTGTTGATGGTAAACTTATTGGCAGAAGCCAGGTGCTTAGTGTCCCTGTGGCTGAATATGCAAAGAAAACAGGTGTGCTAACGTATGAAAATGTGCATAGCAAGAGAATTGTATCCCCTCGTAATATTAAATTAGTTTTGAGCGGCAACACTATTCAAGCCTATGAAAATGATAAAAGTGAAGGAAGTGGAACATTTCGAATAGAGGGAAACTGTATTTTTGGAAAAGTAAGTTCTGGTAAGCAATTTACTTTCATAGGGTACTATTCTTCATAGGATGATTCTATTTATATAACTTTGAGTGAAACTACTATATAAACAAAATAATGAGATATCCAAAACTAATAATATTTGTTTGTTTTTACATTTCACTATATATAGGAAATGCTTTTGCCCAAGCTGTAGATGACCA
>CAMADY010000017.1 GCA_945831805.1 uncultured Prevotellaceae bacterium | reverse complement strand
AGAACTAATGGGTAAAATACTATATTTCCTCTGTTTCATCTTGTCTGTGTTCCCCCACAGATGCAAACGAGAATCGAAGGCATATTCATGTAACCTACTTGAAAGACAAGGCAACGAAGTGTTTACGCCCTTTTCGTATAGACTCAACAAACAAGATAAAGATATGAAACGTATTCTAACATTTTTATTGGTAGCATTCGCTACCATTGTTGCTCAGGCGCAAGAAGGCGCATGGTCAGGAGAACTTGATTTAGGTGGCACAAAATTACCTCTTGTGTTTCATTTCGACGCAGAAGGATGTACAATGGATTCTCCTTCGCAAGGTGCCAAAGGTATTAAAGCATTGAAGAGCTACACTCCTGAAGGTAGAATCAAAGTGGAGATTCCGATGATAGGGGCATCGTTTGAAGGACTCGTTGTAATGAAAATGATTACTGGGACTTTCACGCAAGGTGGAGCATCACTTCCTCTCACGCTAAAACCAGGAGAGGTAAAACCTAACCGTCCACAAACACCAAAAGCACCATTTCCATACACTACGGAAGAGGTAACCTTTAAGAGCCAGGATTCTCCCACAGAAGAATTCACACTCCATGGCACTATTACCATGCCTGAAGGTTGTACAAAAGAGACTCCGGCTTTAGTCATGGTGACTGGAAGCGGTCTGCAGAATCGTGATGAGGAGATGATGGATCATAAACCATTTGCAGTAATAGCTGATGCTTTGGCTCGAGAAGGTATTGCAACACTTCGTTTCGATGATCGTGGCTATAACGAAGCATCGTTTCCATTCCTCGATTTCACTGTTGCCAACCACAAGAACGATGCAGCAGCTGCCGTCAGTGTGCTTCGCCAACGCTTCAATAAAGTCGGAGTGATAGGTCATAGTGAAGGCGGGACAATAGTACTAATGCTTGCCAGCGAAGGTATGGTCGATTTTGGCGTTTCTCTTGCCGGCATGGCTGTTTCGGGCAAAGAGACACTTTTAGAACAGAAGCGAACCACACTCTCTGCCGCAGGTCTTGCCAATGATATTGTTTCAGATTATTGCAATGCTTTATCAGAGGCATTCGATGATATGGCAGCACATAAACCAACAAAAGATTTAGACACATCAACGGTTCCAGCTGTTCTAAAAGCCAATTTTGAAGCAACATTACATCTGCTCTCATCACGCTACATGCGAGACTTTTTGAATGTTGATGTTCGAGGTGTGCTGCCAAATATCAAATGTCCTATCCTTGCATTGAACGGCAAAAAAGACACTCAGGTTAATAGTACCTCAAACCTTGATGCTATTGACAAAGGACTTGTAAACAGCAGGCACGAAACAGTAGAGTTCGACAACTTGAACCACCTTTTCCAACATTGTCAGACAGGTCTGCTCACGGAATATCAACAGATTGAAGAAACATTCGCGTCTGAGGCTCTAACAAAGATTTGTACGTGGATCAAGTCTCTTTAGAAATACCGATTATTATATGCCAATCTGCACATTCAAAACTCATTATTTGTTTTGAATGTGCGGATATTTGGTATTCTTCTGCTGTAGATTTATGAGCAGTGGTTAATCTTCTGCTCCGGCGAATTTGTTCATGCCTCGGATCATGTGGCGGAGGGCACCGGTGAGTTCCTGGCTTTCCTGGAGAACGTGGATGGTCAGGAGGAGGGTGTTGAGGTTTGCAGAGCCGTCATGCATGGTGTCGAGTGTACGCTTACGGTCTTTCGAGATCTGCTGCTGCACGTTGCTGCAGGCCTCTCGCAGCATCTCAGCATTCGTAAAGTCGCCGGTCTCAAGCATGTGCAGGGTGTCACGATAGAGCTGGAGTACGGCTTCGCGTGTTCCGATGAAGCGCTCGTGGTATGCATCAGGCATAGGAGGGAAGCTGTTTCCGATATGCTCGCGCAGTGGCTCGTTGATACGCTTGAGGCTGTAGAGCATCTGCTGACATGAGTTGATGCCGAGGAAGTACCACGTGTTGCGGCTAATCATCTGCATCGGGTCGAGGCGCTGCATGGTAACTATTTCCTGCTTACGCTGACGTTTCAGCGACTTACACTCATCCTCAATGAGCGATGCCGTGCGTTTCAGCGGCTGATACTGCTCTCTGAGGAACGCTGTCGTCATGGCTTCGTAGGTATCAATGACGAAGCGCAGGCGTGAGGCATTGCCGATGCGTATATGTTTGCAGAGCAGAGTCCAGATAATGGTTTTGTCCTTGCTTCGCAGAATCTGCGTGAAGAGGTTCGTCTCCTTTGCCTCCTCCTTCTTGGACGTACGGAAGTTACTGCGTACAAGGAGGTATATGGCGAGTGCTATGGCGAGTGCCATTGCGATATACTTTCCGAAATACATGGCGTTGGTCAGGAAGAAGCAGAACACGAAAGCAGCCCCTGCCGTGATGAACCATCCACCGATGACGCTCAGCACACCCGTGATGCGGAAGACGGCAGATTCGCGTCCCCATGCACGATCGGCGAGCGATGTACCCATAGCCACCATGAACGTAACGTATGTTGTTGACAAAGGCAGCTTCAAGCTTGTTCCAATGGCAACGAGGAGTCCAGCGAGTACGAGGTTTACCGATGCACGAATAAGGTCGAAGGCAGCGCCCTGAGGCAGTTTCATCTCCTCGCTATTGAAGCGTGTGTCAATCCATTTTAGTATGCTGTCAGGTATTATCCTTGTGACGAACTTTGCTGTAGCGTTGCTGTTACGCACCAAAGTACGTGCAGCAGGAGACGAACCGAACATCTCGTCGCCATCGTCCTGTCTGCTGAGGTCAACAGATGTCTTCACCACATTCTGTGCCTTCTTCGAGAAAATCAGCGACAGCACCATCACGAGACCTGCGAGTATAAGGAAGATGGCAGGAGTATGTGCGCTGTCCATCAGCGATTCCATGAGGAACGCATCCGGATTTCCGTTGCCGTTAGCCACGTAGTCCTGATAAGCCTCCAGTCCCGTCAGTGGCACACCGACGAAGTTCACGAGGTCGTTACCTGCAAACGCCATGGCGAGTGCGAATGTACCGAGCAGTACGACGAACTTCAGTACAGGCAGTTTCAATGCGCTCACGATGGTCATGATAACGCTGAAGACGGAAACGCCTCCACATAATATATATAAGGTGTTGTCGTTGATAAACTGCTTCAGTTCCGGCGACATCAGCGTGCTTCCCTTCAGACCATTGATAAGAAGGAACCAGATGATGCTCGTCACGGCAATTCCCGAGAAGATACCGATCTTCAGCGAGCTGCTCGTCAGTCCACCCATGTCACCATTATATGCCGTTGTCTTTCCGTTCACGCGGTATGTGAAGGTGAAAACCATACGGCTTATCCACATCACCAGCGTACCTACGACGAATGCTATTGCAACAGAGAGGAAGATACCCATGATGACGCTGATAGCCTTCTCCGTATTGAGCAGGTCTCCAAGTCCGAGCAGCGTACCGTCTGCAGCCGTAGCACTATGCGCGAGCTTCAGTATAGCCACCGCAAAGGCACCTCCGAGGAGCTCGAACACCATGCTGACGGTGGTAGAGGTAGGCATGCCGAGCGTATTGAAGATGTCGAGCAGTATGACGTCCGTAACCATTACAGCCAGGAACACGCACATCACCTCATAGAAGGAGAAATGCTCCGGTGTCATGATGCCATGGCGCGCCACGTCCATCATGCCGTTGCTCATTGCGGCACCAGCAAAAACGCCGATGGCAGCTATCGCCACTATAGTACGGAACTTAGCCACCTTGGCGCCGATGGCAGAGTTCAAGAAGTTCACCGCATCATTGCTGACACCGACCACGAGGTCGAAGATAGCCAGCACACAGAGGAATATTACTATTCCGAGAAAAATCGTATTCATAAAATAAATCGCTTGTTTACGTTACATGCACTATAGAAAAAAATCGCTTGTTTACAATGTTACATACACTAGGAGTCCAACCAGTGAGAGAATTACAATAAGGCGGAAGCAATCGTAGCACCGCTGAATCTTCTTTGCTTTTTCGATGTTCATAATTTCTGATGTTTTATTGGTTTGAAATCTGCGGCAAAGTTACCCGTTTCCTGTTACAGCAGCATTACAAACATGTTTCATTTTCGTTATAACACCTATTGTAATAAATTATTAACAAAATTGTAACAAGTTTGTAACATTTTCGTAATACCTTTGCAACATCATATTAAAAAACGACAAAAAACTCATAGTCAAAATAACAAATGGACAATTTTCTGAACCTACTTTCGCTCCTTGGTTCCCTCGGACTCTTCCTCTTCGGTATGAAGACGATGAGTGAGGGTCTGGAGAAGTTTGCCGGCGACCGCCTTCGCAGCATCCTCGCCGCCATGACCAAGAACCGCTTTATGGGTGTGCTGACCGGTATCGTCGTAACGGCACTCATACAGTCTTCATCCGCAACGACGGTAATGGTCGTTTCGTTCGTTAATGCCGGACTGATGAACCTCGCTCAGGCCATCGGCATCATCATGGGTGCCAACGTAGGCACTACGGTTACGGCATGGATCATCTCTGCCATCGGCTTCAAGGTAAACATCGCCGCCCTGGCACTGCCGCTCCTTGCCTTTGGCATACCTCTTATTTTCAGCAACAAGAACAAGCGCAAGTCCGTAGGAGAGTTCATCTTCGGCTTCGCATTTCTCTTCATGGGTCTCAGCTTCCTCCAGAAGGCAGCCACCGACCTCGACATCGGCTCAATGGTAGCCATGATGCTGGCAGGACTTGCCGACGGCGGATTCTTCACCATAATACTCTTTGTGCTCGTGGGAGCCATCGTCACCATGGTTGTCCAGGCCTCTGCCGCAACGATGGCCATCACGCTCATGCTCTTCGACATGCACATTACAGGCTTCGGACTCGAACAGGCAGCAGCCCTCGCCATGGGTCAGAACATCGGCACCACCATCACCGCCGTCATGGCATCGATG
This sequence comes from uncultured Prevotellaceae bacterium, assembly GCA_945831805.1. Lineage (GTDB taxonomy): Bacteria > Bacteroidota > Bacteroidia > Bacteroidales > Bacteroidaceae > Prevotella. Next base: position 32,639 of record CAMADY010000017.1, on the reverse strand, counting down.
ACCGCTGGTACGCAGGCACGCCGTGCAGCCCTCGCCCACATGTTCTTCAACGTCTTTGGCGTGGTAGTAGTGCTGCTGCTCTTCTATCCGTTCTGCAACGCCGTCAGCTGGTTTGTGGAGGACGTAATGCAGGCAGGCAGCAACGACCTCTTCAAGCTCTCTATGTTCCACACCGCCTTCAACATCTTCAACACCCTACTGCTCATAGGCTTCGTTCACCAGATAGAGAACTTCGTATGCCGTGCGCTGCCGCTGAAGGAGGAGCAGGAGGAGAAGGGTCTCAAATACATCTCCGGCGGTCTCTTCTCTACTGCCGAGCTGTCTATTCTACAGGCCCGCAACGAGATAGTATATTTCGCGGAGCGTTGCCAGAAGTCCTTCAACTACGTCATCACGATGCACCCGTCTAACGAGCATCTGAAGGACGAGACGTTCTCCGGACGTGCCCTAAAGGACGACGACTTCCAGCGTATCTACGATAAGGTAGAGAAGTACGAGGGCATCACCGACAACATGGAATACGAGATAGCCCACTACCTGCAGCGCGTCAGCGAGGGTCACCTCTCCGTCGATGCCAAGCATCAGGTTCAGCGCATGCTCCGTGAGGTCGATGACCTCGAGAGCATCGGCGACTGCTGCTTCTCTCTTGCCCGCACCCTTGCCCGCAAGCGTGAGAGCTGTAAGGAGGACTTCACTCCGCTGCAGCTTAAGAATATCAACAGCATGGAGAACCTTGTATCCAAAGCACTTGCCCTGATGACTGATACCCTCCAGCAGCCTGAGGGAGAGGGTCACGACATCAGCAGAAGCTACGCCATAGAGCAAGAGATCAATGCCCTCCGCACACAGCTTCGCAACGACAATCTCCAGAGCATCGCATCGGGCGAATACGACTACAAGCTCGGCGCCTTCTATATCGATTTCATCAACGGCCTTGAGAAGCTCGGCGACTATATCCTAAACGTAGTTCAGAGCAAGGCACGCCAGACAAGACTTTAATTTTTACGTACGGATACAAAGGAAAGTGTTACAATAATGTTAAAATACCTAATATGTTGCACTGAAAAGTTCGGTATTTGCGTTTAAATGCTTACCTTTGTATCCGTAAACTATAAAATGAAAGAGAATGGCAAAACGAATTCTTATAGTCGATGACGAACCCGACATCTGCGAGATACTCCGTTTCAATCTGGAGATGGAGGGTTATGACGCCATGACAGCGGAAGGTGCCGACGAGGCACAGCACATAGTGAACCTCAGTTTGCAGGAAGGCAAGGGCATAGACCTCATACTCCTCGATGTCATGATGACGCCGAAGTCCGGTTTCGAGTGGGCAAAAGAGCTGAAGGACGATACAAGGACCTCCGCCATCCCCATCATCTTCTGCACGGCAAAGACTCTTGAGGAAGACATGCTGCTGGGCTTTGCGCTCGGCAGCGACGACTACATCTGCAAGCCATTCCGCATCAGCGAGGTAAAGGCAAGGGTGAAGGCAGTGCTGAAGAGAACTGCCTCGCAACAGTCTCTGCCACGTGAGGAAGAGCCCGCAAGTACCTCTGTCAAAGGTGGAGACGTCATCGTATATAAGGAGATGGCGCCACGAACCGATACTGACATTTCCGGCATCGTGCTCGACCTTGACCGCAAGGAGTGCTATGTGGACGGCAAGGAGGTGGTCTTCACCAAACTGGAGTTTGAGGTGCTGGCACTGCTTCTATCAAAGCCGGGACAGGTCTTCTCACGCGAGAAGATTCTTCAGGCGGTATGGCCTCGCGACACCATTGTGCTCGACCGCACCGTCGATGTCAACATCACACGCATACGCAAGAAGATCGGACGCTATGGTGAATGCCTACGTACGAAGTTCGGGTATGGGTATCTTTTTAGTTCTTAGGTTAGAGGTTAGAGAGGTTTTTCGGTTTTGAGGTTTTACGGTCATTATGCGGAATAGACTTACGAATAAGATATTTATTGCGGCGGCAGTTCTCGCCAGTGTGTTCACGCTCTTCTTCGGTATCTATGAATACAGGCGCGAACACAATTTCCGCGTTGACATACTCCATTCCCAGCTACAGCTCAACAACTACCATTACGTTGAGGGCTGCGGCGACAAGTCCATCCGCGTTACCGTAATAGACACGCTCGGCAATGTCCTCTCGGATACGGAGGAGGATAACGTTCGCCTGATGGGTAACCACCTGCTGCGCGAGGAGATACAGGAGGCTCTCCGCGATGGCACCGGCTATGCCATGAAGCGTGCCACGTCGCTCTCGCCCGAGGGCCGTCGCGGCGATGGCGAGCAGTATTTCTATTCTGCCACGCGCTTTGGCGACAGGATAGTACGCTCGGCAGTGCCATACTCTGCGGAGCTGACGTCCTCATTGGAACACGACTACACCTTCGTCTATTATACGGCAAGCATCCTTGCGCTTATTGCCATCGCCATTTATTTCCGCCACAGGTTTGAAAGCAGCGAGCGCGAGAAGCAGCGTATCAAACGCCAGCTTACGGAGAATGCGGCACACGAGTTGAAGACTCCTGCCGCAACCATCGAGGGCTATCTGGAGACACTTGTCAGTAATCCTTCGATGCCGGAGGACAAGCGCCGCGAGTTCCTCGACAAATGCCACGCGCAGAGCCGTAGGATGAGCCGTCTGCTGTCAGACATGAGCACCCTGACGCGCCTCGACGGTGCACAGGAGATGGCTAACGGCAAGGCTTCCGGCAACAATGCCATCGATGCGGCAGTTATTCTGCGACAGATTATGGAAGAGACGGCGGCATCATTCCGCGAGCAGAACATCTCGGCGCAGCTCATTACCCCCGCCTCACTGCCAATGGTGGGCGACGCCTCACTGGTCTATTCCCTTTTCCGCAACATCTTCAACAACACCCTTGCATACGCTACCGATGCTACTTATTTCAAGGTAGTGGCAAGGGATACGGGCAACAGGGTCACCTTCCTATTCATAGACAATGGGGCAGGTGTCCCTAACGAACACCTGCCCCATATCTTCGAGCGCTTCTACCGTATCGACAAAGGTCGCTCAAGGCGACTTGGCGGCACAGGCCTGGGTCTTGCCATCGTAAAGAATATCGCCTTGCAGTACGGCGGCTCTGCCATTGCACAGCCCACACCTGGCGGCGGACTAACGATAGAGGTGGTCCTGCAGATGCGCTAGATTATTGCGTAGAAGTTTTAGAACAATTATTTCAGTAATGTCTTAACTTCATAACTCCTGAACTTCCGAACTTCAAAGTATCTTACTCCTAAATCTACAGCAGCTCCGGCAGTTCAAATAGTCTGATGCCGTTGGAACCTTTTATCAGGATGTACCTTTCTGCAGGTTTCTCTGTGGCTATCGCCTCCTTCACGGCAGCCACATCATCGAACTTGCGGAAGGCGCAGTCCGTCTTTCCGAACTCCTTTCCAACGAGCCACACCTCTATCTCCGGGTGATCCTTCAGGAAATCCACCACCTTCTGATGCTCCTCGCCACTCACCTCGCCGAGTTCCCTCATGTCTCCGAGGATAGCCATCTTAGGCTCCACCTGCATAAGCACAAAGTTCTGCAGAGCCGCAGCCATGGACGTAGGATTCGCGTTGTACGTATCCACGATGAGCTTGTTGCTGCCGGTAACGGTGAGCTGCGAGCGGTTGTTGCTTGGCACGTACTCCGACAACGCATCGTTGACCTGCTCCTCCGTAACATTGAAGTAGAGGCCTATCGTTGCAGCTGCCAGCATGTTGTAGATGTTGTATGCGCCGATGAGGTGTGTCTGCACCTCACCGCCGTTCCACCTGAAATGCAGGAACGGAGCACAGTCAATCACCTCACCCTTCACCCTCAGGTCGTCAGCAGTACTGTTGACACCATACTTCACCAGCGTCAGGCCGTCGGAGATCCTTGCCAGATGCTCGTTGTCGGCATCAATGAAGACGCGGGTCTCGGAATGCTGGCGCAGGTTGTCGTAGAGTTCGCCCTTCGTCCTTATCACTCCCTCGAACGATCCGAAGCCTTCGAGGTGCGCCTTGCCCACGTTGGTTATGATGCCGTAGTTTGGCTCCACTATCTCCACGAGCGTCTTTATCTCGCCCGGGTGGTTGGCACCCATCTCAACAACGGCGATGTCATGTTCCTTTGTCAGTCGCAGCAGTGTCTTCGGCACGCCGATATGGTTATTGAAGTTACCCTGCGTGTAGAGCACGTTGTACTTCTTCTGAAGCACCGTCGCAATGAGCTCCTTCGTCGTTGTCTTGCCGTTCGTACCAGTGACGCCGATGATAGGTGTACCGAGGGCACGGCGATGCTCGTTGGCAAGCTGCTGCAGTGTCGTCAGCACGTCCGGCACTATGATGAACCTGTCGTCCATGGCATACTGCGCCTCGTCGATGACCGCATACGAGCAGCCCTTCTCCAGGGCAGCGGCAGCGTAAGCATTACCGTTGAAGTTGTCGCCTTTCAGGGCGAAGAAAATACTACCTTCCGGGCAGTCGCGGCTGTCCGTCGTTATTTCAGGATGTAATAAAAAAAGCGAATATAGTGTTGTCATTTTTCTCTAATGACGGATTATGTTTTTTGTGAATTACTTGCGGATCTGTCCGTTTCCGTTGATGAGCCACTTGTAGGTGGTTATCTCCTCCAGCGCCATAGGGCCGCGAGGACCGAGCTTCTGCGTAGAGATGCCTATCTCCGCACCCAGTCCGAACTGCGCTCCGTCGGTAAAGCTGGTAGGGGCATTGACATAGACGCATGCCGCATCGACCTGCTTCTGGAACTTCTCTGCCGTCTCCGCGTTGCTGGTGATGATGCACTCGGAGTGTCCTGAGCCGAAGCGTGCTATGTGCTCTATCGCCTCATCGTCGCTGTTGACGGTCTTGATGGCCATGGCGTACGACATGAACTCCGTGCCGAACGACTCCTCCGTAGCCTCTGCCAGCAGGTGTGGCGGATAGCTCTTGTTGAGGAATCCGTAGGCACCCTTGTCGGCGTATATCTTCACGTTCGAAGGAAGTAGTATCATGCCGAGCGTAGGGAGATCCTCCAGGCGGTCCTTGTGGATGAGCAGGCAGTCGAGCGCGTTGCAGACACTCACGCGGCGTGTCTTCGCATTGTTGATGATGCGGAGCGCCATGTCGAGGTCGGCATCCTTGTCCATGTATGCATGAACCACGCCGGCACCCGTCTCTATCACCGGAACCTTCGCGTTGTCGCGGACAAAGTCTATGAGCTTCCTGCCTCCGCGAGGTATGCAGACGTCTATGTAACCCACGGCGGTAAGCATCTCGCCGGTAGCCTCATGGGTGGCAGGCAGCAGCTGAACCACTCCCGTGTCAACGCCCTTCTGCTCCAGCACCCTGTGTATCATTGCCACGATAGCCTTGTTCGACTCGTCGGCATCCTTGCCGCCCTTCAGCACGCAAGCGTTGCCGCTCTTGAAGCAGAGAGAGAAGACATCGAAGGCTACGTTCGGACGTGCCTCAAACACCATGCCGATGACGCCGAAAGGCACCGACACCCTGCGCAGGTGCAGACCGTTCTCCAGAGTCTTCTCGTTAGAGATGCGGCCCAGCGGTGACGGCAGTGCTGCCACATGGCGCATGTCCGAGGCGATGTCCTCCAGACGCTTCGGTGTAAGCTGCAGACGGTCGTAGAGAGGATTCTGCGGATCCATCTTTGCAAGGTCGGCCTTGTTGGCCTCGAGGATTACAGACTCATTCTCCTTGATGGCGTCGGCCACTGCAAGGAGTATCTCGTCGCGCTTGGCGTCGGCGATGAGGGCAAGACCACGTGAGGCCTTCTTTGCGGTTGGAAACTGTTCTAACATTTTGTAGGGATAAATTCGGTGTGGATAGTGTTATTGTCCTGGAAGAGTCTCGGGAGAATGTCGGCAGTCTTGCCGTTGGCTATAATCACCTTGATGCCGGCCTTCGCCACCGTGCGCGCCGTGTGGTATTTCGACTCCATGCCGCCACGTCCAGCACTGCTCTTCGTCGTCTGTATATACTTGTCGAGGCTCTCGTCGGGCTGCACCGTACGTATCACCTCCGACTGCGGGTCAGAAGGATTGCCGGTGTATATGCCGTCGATGTTACTGAGGAGCACCAGCGTCTCGGCACCCATCATCTGCGCTATAAGACCTGCCAGCTCATCGTTGTCGGTGAACATCAGTTCCGTTACGGAGACGGTATCGTTCTCGTTGACGACAGGGATGACGTCGTTGTCGAGCATCACCTCCATACACTGGCGCTGGTTGTTGTACTGCTCACCCTTCTCGAAGTTCTCCTTCATCGTCAGCACCTGACCGATGTGGATGCCGTACTCACGGAAGAGGTCATAATAAAGGTTCACGAGCTTCACCTGACCGATGGCGGAGAAGAGCTGGCGCTGCTCAACACTGTCCAGGGCATACTCCACCTTCAACTCGCCACGTCCGCATGCCACCGCACCCGACGATACGAGTATCACCTCATAGCGGTGCTCCTTGAGCCAGGCTATCTGGTCCACGAGCGATGAGAGGCGTGTGATGTCGAGCTTACCACTCGGCGTGGTAAGAACGTTCGAACCTACTTTTACTACTATTCTATGCATTGCTGTAGATAAAAAGGGAACACTCTCTTTGCGCGCGTCCCTATATTCTTATTAACGTAATTCGACTTCAAAGGTACTGCTTTTTTCTCAAATAGCGAAAATATTACACGTTTTTTTCACAATTATAAAGGTTACAGACATAAAAAGTGAACACTACAATACCGTAGTGTGGACTTTTTTTATCACTTAGCGCCACTTTTACAGCGTCCCTACCCTATCCTTTCCTGAAAGCACCAGCTACTTCAGTCCAGCCTTCAGTCCACGAATTACGGCACTGGTAAATCCCGCATGCTCCATCTCGTTGAGACCCTTGATGGTCACGCCGCCAGGAGTCGTCACCTTGTCGATTGCCTCCTCCGGATGCCAGCCCGTATCCTTCAGCAGCGATACGGCACCCTGCATCGTCTGCAGCGCTATCTGCTTCGCCTGTTCAGGGTAGAAGCCCATCTCGCAGCCGCCCTCCATCTGCGCACGTATATAGCGCATCACGTAGGCTATGCCGCAGCTCGCCATCATCATGCCAGGACCCACGAGGTTCTCAGCCACCACGAGCGTATCGCCGCAGAGGTCGTAGAGAGCCTTCACCTGCGCAAGAGACTCGTCGCTGGTGTCCTTACCCTTTGCCACGAAACTCATGCTAGCACCATACTCCGCCGCAATGTTCGGAATGACGTAGCAGAACTGTCCGCTGGTGCCGAGCTGCTCCGCAAGCTTCTCAGTAGTGTAGTTTGCAGCATCCGAGACGATGATCTGCTTTCCGAAGTCGAGCGCCGGCTTTATCTCGTCGAGCACCAATGGCATGAGCCATGGCTTCACCACCACCACAACAATGTCGGTCCCCTTTACGGCAGCCACGTTGTCCGTAGTAGTAGTTATAGAGGGATAAGCCTCCTTGAACTTACCGAGGAGGCTCTCATTCTTATCCGAAATAGTGAGGGCTGCCAGTTTCCCTGACTTCGCCCAACCATGTATCAACGCACCGCCCATATTTCCGGCACCAATAACTGTAACTTTCATATCTTTGTGTTGTTTAATATTTCTTCAAAACCCTTAACCCTTAACCTTTAACCCTTAACCTTTAACCTTTAACCCTTAACCTTTAACCCTTAAACCTTACCCCTACATATCCCTAATCTCGCTAGGATACATACCGAGGCTTCTCTTCACATACCTGTTAAAATACGACGAAGACGTAAAGTTGAACATCTTTGCCACCTCCGCAACAGTATATTTATTCGACTTCAGAACATTATGTATATCCTGCGAAGCATACTTGTTGATCCAGTAGGAAGCAGAATAACCACTCACCTTGTTCGAGATCTCCGACAGATACTTCGGAACGACGCAGAGTTTCTCCGCATAATAAGCCACCTCACGGTTCTCGCGATACTCCTTGTTCTCAAGCATTTGGATGAACCTCGCCATCAGCGTTGACGTACTCGCCGTCATGTCCGACGCACCATTGGTACGGGCATGGAAGTCGAGCATGTCGAGCATAAACATCTCAGCGGAGATGCGCAGAATGTCCTGATGGAAATGGTGCGACGTATCCTCAAGGCGCTTGCGGAAGTTACGGAAGAGGGCAAGACACAAATCCTGCTCAGCCTCGTCGAGCTTCATCAGGGGATTCTCGAAAAGGGCAAGCATCGCCTGAACCACATACGGGTTCGACGGACCGCTCTGCTTCACGAACGTCTCGTCAAGATACAGCACCTTCGCCTCACAGTTCCCAGAAGCCGTCACCTTCTTCAAGCGCTTATTGTTCAAGAATATAGCACACGTATTCTCCGACATCGTAAACTTACGATCGTTATATACGAAGTCACATTCCCCTTTGTAACAATAAACGTATGCCTGATAACTAGCGTATGACTTTGATGTAAGATTCTCTACCGAGTCCTCTATAAGTATATATTCCATTTAAACTCCTGAAATTATGAACTAATGTCGTAAATTGATGTAAGACAATTGTGAAATTGTGGGCAAAGTTACAAAAAAATATCTACACCTCCAAATTTTTCACAGAAAAATGTTAATAAATATCTGTTGAATAGTGCGAACGCCGGAGCGCGTCTCTGATGTTGACAGCGTAAAGTTACTACATTTCCTGCATATAAAATGCGCTACGATGCACGATGGCATTGCAACGCATCTCTTTAACATCCATTACAACAATTCCTTTGTTCAGTAAAAAAACTGATTGCAGCAAGCTCTGTGGAGGGTTTGCCGCAATCAGGTATAAAGGACATTATGGAGGGAATAGCTAACTCTTGCTGAAGATGCGGTCGGCCATCATGTTGATCATGCCGTCGGCAAGGCCTACGTTAGGGACGGTGATGGTGTGAGCGCCGACGAGGCTTGCCACCATGAGGAAGAGCTGTGCGGCAGGGACGATGACGTCGGCACGGCTCTCGCGGAGGTCGTAGTTCTCGATGAGTTCTTCGAGCGACATGGTGGACATCTTCTTGTAGAGGTTTGAGAGGCTGACAACGGAGAGCTCCATGCGCTTCTTATCGTTCTTGTAGATGAGGCGTATGAGCTTATTGATGTTGCCTCCGGACCCGACAATGTGTATGTTGTCGATGCCTGCGGAGATGTCCTTGACCTGCTGTATCATGTCTTCCCACTGCTGTGGCGTGATGGTGTCCTTGAGGAGGCGGATGGTACCGATATTGATGGAGCGACTCTCCATGAGCTTGCCTTCGCAGACAAGGGAGAGCTCCGTGGAACCGCCTCCGACATCCATGTAGAGGAGATTGCCGGTGGCGTAGAAGTTATCATGGATGACCTTCGCCTCTTCTTCACCGCTGATAATTTGGATGTCGAGCTTCGTGTTCTTGTGGATAGAGCGGAGGATGCTCTTGCCGTTCTTCGCATCGCGGAAGGCTGAGGTGGCGTAGATGAGATAGTCTTCTACGTTGTACAGTATAAGGAGCTGACGGAAGATTTTCATGGTCCTGATGAGCATCTTCTCGCGCTCTTTGCCGATGCGACCCTCGGTGAAGACGTCGAGTCCGAGGCGCAGTGGTATGCGCAGGAACTGGAGTTTCTTCATGTGGACGCCTTTGTTGGTCTTTTTGACTTGCTTGATGAGTATCCTGGCAGCATTGGAACCGATGTCGATGGCTGCGAGGTTAAAGGCTTTTTTCTGTTGGATTTCTGTCATTTGGTGTTTGGGGTTCTTGCGGTTGAGTAATATTCGTAGAGGGCTTGCTGGGAACGGAAGAGAGGGGCGGCATTTTGTTGCTCGTCGGTAACGCCGGCAACGAGGCGTCCCTGCTGGTTGTCCAGAAGTCCCCAATCCACGATTCGGCGGCACTCGGCCTTGATGTCGGGGTCATAGACAGGTGCTACGACCTCTATTCTATAGTCGAGGTTGCGCGTCATCCAGTCGGCGGAACCGAGGAAGACTTTCTCTTCGCCGCCGTTGCAGAAGCAGAAGATGCGTGCGTGCTCAAGGTAGCGGTCTATGATACCGCGGATGGTGAGACATGGACGTGTGGCGCTGTTGTCGGTGAGGGAGCAGTTGCCACGGATGAGCATGTCAACCTTTACGCCTGCCATGGCAGCGTCATATACCTTCTGAACCATCTGAGGGTCAGTGACGTGGTTTATCTTGATGCGTATGTAGGCAGGCTTGCCGGCGAGGTGGTTCTTAATCTCCTGGTCGATGAGCTGAAGGAAGTTCTTCTTCATATCGTTAGGAGAGACGAGGAGCTCCTTGAACTTTGGCTGCGAGTACGGCTTCTCGATGAATTTGAAGACCTTATCGACGTCCTCGGTGAGATTGCGCCTTGCGGTGAACATGAGCATGTCAGTATATGCGCTGGCGTTGCCTTCGTGGAAATTGCCGGTAGAGATGCATGCCACGGACTGTCCGTTGGTGAACTTCACGAGCGTTATCTTGGAGTGGATCTTGAGGCCCTCGATGCCGAAGATGACGTTGACGCCGGCTTCCTGAAGCTTCTTGCTCCACGTGATGTTACTTGCCTCATCGAAGCGTGCGAAGAGCTCTATGACGACGGTGACGCGCTTGCCGTTCTGGGCTGCGCAAATTAGGGCATTGATGACCTTCGAATCCTTGGCAAGGCGATAGAGAGTGGTCTTGATGGACTTGACGTTAGGATTGATGGCGGCCTCGTGGAGGAGGCGTACGTAGCCGTCGAAGCTGTGGTACGGCACGTGGAGGAAGCGGTCTTTCTCCCTAATGACGTCGAAGATGCTCCTGCCGCTGTTGAAGGCATCGGGCAGCAGTGGCGTCCAGCGAGGGTACTTGAGGTCGCGCCTGCCGCAGTCGGGGAACTTCATGAAGTCCTTGTGGTTCTGGTATCTGCCACCCTTGATGGCGGTGTCGGTCTTGCGGCCGCCATTGAGGAGCTTCTTGATGCGGCGCAGTGCTCCCTCGGGGATGTTCTCATCATAGACGATACGGAGTGGCGTGCCACCACGTCTAGACTTTACACCCTTCTGAACCTTCTGCATGAGTCCGTTGCGAAGGTCGTTGTCGATCTCCATCTCTGCGTCGCGCGTGAACTTGAAGCTCCACGCCTCGAACTTCTGGTAGTCGATGCCTGGGAAGGTCATGCTGATGCAGGTGCGTATCACGTCGTCGAGGTACATGACGTACTTCTCGTCTTCCTTGCCTTCGGGCGACGGTATAACGAGCCATCGGCCACAGCTGTCGATGGGCAGGGGCATGAGGGCGTAGCCAGGCTTGCCGCTCTTGCGTACGATGCGCACGATGAAGTATATGGTGTCGTCGCCCTCATTGTCGAAGTGCTTCACTTCGTCGATCCACAGCGGCGAGAGGCGTCCCATGATGCGATGGCGGTAGTAGTCCTCCACGAAGAGGCGCTGCTTATCGTCGAGCTGCGTCTCGTTGACGATGTTGATATGGTCTTTCTGGAGCTGCTCCACGACTTCGTTAACGGCCATCTGGTATTCCTGACTGTAGAGTGCGTTGAGCTTGTTTATCTCCTTCTGTACCTTCAGCAGCGTCTCGTGTTCTTTCTCCTCGGCCTTCGTGCGTGGCTCGCAGAGGCGTATGGTGCGGTTGATGCATGCCATGCGGACCCTGAAGAACTCGTCGAGATTGTTGGAGTAGATACCAAGGAAGCTCATGCGCTCAAGGACGGGTACGGTACTCTTGCGGGCCTCCTCTAATATGCGATGGTTAAAGTACATCCATGACACATCGCGTTCGATAGTTTTTAGTTGTTTTGACATTTGGCGGTATGGTTGTTTAGTTGGTTGGTTTTACGGTTATGCGGTTGGGTTAGAACCTTATCATGAGTTCGCAGACTAGCTTGTCCTGCTCGCTCTCCTTCGCTCCGCCGTGTGGATACCAGTATTTCTCGTAGTTGACGCGGAGGTCGGTAGGGAAGTATGGGTTGCGGATGGAGAAGGTGGCACCGAGAGTCATGCGATGGCGCTCTGCATCGGTGAGGGCGAGGGCGGAGGTGGCATTGCCGTCGGCATCCTTCTCGAAGCCGCTCTTGCCGGAGGAGTGGTCCTGCATCCAGTCATAGCGTCCGAGGCATGAGATGCTCTCCACGAGGCTCTTGTCGCTATGGAGCTTCTGCTTGTAGATGACCATGGCATCGACGGCATTGCAGTTGCTGAAGGCACTGTTGGCGTAGTGCTTATGAAGGTACTCCGCCTCCAGGTGCCAGCCGCGCTTTTCATAGTACGCACCAAAGTCAAAGGATGTGTATGAGGCTTTGCGCTCCGCTATCTGCTGATGCTGCACGCTAGGAATGATGGCGAGGCCTTCGACGGGGAACCACTGCAGGCGTACGGAGTAGCCTGGGGACTTGAACCACGCCGTCTTCTGGTTGTCAAGGTTGCTGCCGTTGAAGATGCCGGCATCGATGGAGAGAAGCTTACGGCCACCGTCGCCACCGACGATGTCGTAGCCAGCCTGGAAGCCTACGTCGCGCATGTCGCCAACCTGCTTTGCTATGAACGAGCGGTTAGCGAAGTATTGTACTGAGGGATTGCGGTGGGCATCGATGGTGAAGGGCATGCGCTGCTGACCGATGGTGAGGCGAAGGGAGCTGACGGGGTTGACCCTCAGCCATGCGTCCTTCATCTTTATAGAGGACTCGTCGCACAGATCGACCTCAAGTTTGTACTCGGAACGGAGAGGGAGCTTGCCGCTGGCAGAGAGGCGTGCGTTGCGTACCTCGAAACGGCCGGCTCCAAGGTCGGGCTGGTACTCGAACTTTCCGCGAAGGATACCGTGTATCTCCGGGAGTTCCTGGGCGCTGGACAGCCCTACGTAAATGAATGACAGCAGGAGGGCGAGGATAATGGCTCTCGCTCCATTGCAGATGGTTTGAAACTTCTTTGCGTTTTCTTTGTTCATATAGTTCGTCGAGGGGAGATGATGATGTGCCCCCCTTTGGCGCTGCAAAATTATCTCTGCCGTATTACAAAAATGTTTCGAGAATAATAAAAAAATATTGCAACCCGCGATTGTAACCGGATTGCAATATCTTTGTAACTGAATTGTAACAGAACCGCCTTGAAGGCTATATTCTTGATGACCGTCATTATGGTCTGTCCTTGACTCTGACGTTATGGTCTGTGCCTTTACGCAGATTACTAGAAGAAGAGATAGGCAATGGCAATGGCCGCTATGACACCGGCGAGGTCTGCAAGGAGTCCGCAGGCTACGGCATGACGGGTGTTGCGGATGCCTACGCTGCCGAAATAGACTGCGAGGATGTAGAAGGTGGTGTCGGTGGAACCCTGGAAGATGCATGAGAGACGGCCTATGAAGGAGTCGGCACCATAGGTCGTCATGGCATCGACCATCATGCCGCGTGCACCGGAACCGGAGAGCGGCTTCATGAGGGCTGTTGGCAGCGCACCGACGAAGTCTGCATTGAGACCGCAGATCTCCACGCCCCACTTGATGCCGTCGATGAGGGCGTCCATGGCTCCTGAGGCACGGAAGACTCCGATGCCGACAAGGATGGCCACGAGGTATGGTATGATGCGGATGGCGGTGGTGAAACCTTCTTTCGCACCTTCGATGAATGCCTCATAGACGTTGACCTTCTTGCGGACGGCGGCAGCGATGAAGCCGGTGATGATGGTCATCAGCAGCACATTGGCAGAGGTGGTGGAGACGTTGTTCATCGTGTCCTTATCCATCTGCGAGAATGCCCAGATAATGCCACCGACGGCAGCACACATGCCGCCGAGCGTCAGCAGCATCGTGCGGTTGAAGAGGTTTATCTTCTGGTAGATGCTGGTGATGATGATGCCGGCGAGGGTTGCGAAGAACGTGGCGATGAGGATTGGTATGAAGATGTCCGTAGGCTGTGCGGCACCCATCTGCGCCCTATACACCATGATACTGACAGGAATGAGCGTCAGTCCCGAGGTGTTGAGCACAAGGAACATTATCATAGGGTTCGTCGCCGTAGCAAGAGCCTCAGCTTTCCTGGCTTCGAGGTGCCCAGCATCGGTGTTGTTTGAAGAGGCCTTTTGCCCAGCATCGGTGTTGTCGGAAGAGACGTTAAATTCCCTTTCCACCTTCTGTCTGTTCAGCTCCTGCATCTGCTCCATTGCCTTTAGGCCGAGCGGTGTTGCGGCATTGTCGAGGCCGAGCATGTTCGCTGCGATATTCATGAAGATGCTGCCCGTCACGGGATGGCCCTTAGGGATGTCGGGGAACAGTTTGCAGAACACCGGCGAGAGGATACGTGCTATGACGTTCACCACCCCACCCTTCTCGCCAATCTTCATGATGCCGAGCCATAGCGACAGCACGCCGGTCAGTCCGAGTGATATCTCGAATGCCGTCTTGGATGACTCGAACGTAGAGTTCATCATTGCCGGGAACACCTCCACGTCACCCATTACGACAAGCCTGAACAGACCTATCGCGAAGGCTATCATGAAGAACGCCACAAAAATGTAATTCAGTACCATTTTTTTTCTTTATCTATATTTTTTTCTTAAACCACTCCTTCTCCAGAAAATGCAACGCTCATGATTCTTTTTCTACTCCTATAGCCTTACGTCCTCTCGCACCAGTCGCTGCGGTCTAGGGAACGATAGCTGACAGCTTCGTAGATGTGGTCCTTGCGTATCATGTCGGAACCAGCGAGGTCGGCGATGGTGCGCGCCACCTTCATGATGCGGGAGTAGGCACGGGCACTTAATGAGTAACGCTTCATCGCGAGTTTCAGCATCTCCATCGACTCTTCGTCCGTCTGGCAGAACTCATGGAGCATGCGGTCGGTCATCTGTGCGTTGCAGTGGATGTGCGGAAAGTCCTTATAACGCTCCTCCTGAATCTTGCGAGCCTTGATGACACGCTCACGTATTGCAGCACTCTTCTCGCCCTCCTGCTGCTTGGAGATATCCTCAAACGGCACGGGCTGAATCTCGCATTGTATATCTATACGGTCGAAGATTTTATACACCAGTGATTTTAGACAGGTTGAGGTGATGTCGGAAATAGTTATTTTCCAATTTTATTCAAAATGGATTTTGCATTCACATTTCCCTGCTTTGCTGCAAGTTTAAACAATTTCACCGCTTCTGTATAATTCTTCCCTATCCCTTCACCATTATAATAGCAGCAACCTAAATTGTATTGAGCAACCTCCATTCCTTGTTCTGCTGCACATCTATGCCATTTCACCGCCTCTTTGAAATCTTGCTTAACTCCTTCACCATTATGATAGCAAGTTCCTAAATCGTGTTGAGCATTTGTATTTCCCAACTCTGCCGCAAGCCTATACCATTTTACTGCAGCCACTTTGTTCTGCTCAACACCTTTACCATAATAATAGCAATGGCCTAATAATCTCTGTGCATCGGCATCTTTTTTATCTGCCAACCTAGTGAGATCACTTATCGCTTCTTTATACAATTCATTCGCTTTGGTGTAATTTTCATTTACACCTTTACTTTCCTCGTAGCAAGTCCCCAGAAAATATTTGGCATAAGGATTTCCACGATTTACGAGTTTCTCAAACTCTACAAACGCAGCAGAATCGTTTTGCTCTACACCATTCTCTCCCCAAAGTAAATCCTTTCCATATTCGGTGTCGTCATATCCTCTGCTAGAGAATAAGAAGAAAAGACATGCACCAACAATTATCGCTATGATAAAAAATGAAATGATTATTTTATACTTCATATGTTTATTAACATTCATTATTTTAATACCTTATTTCTTCTCTGCAATGCTACGAGAATGCTACGCTCTGCCATTGGGTTAAGACCTCGGAAGGTGACGCGTTGCTTTAGTTCTTCCAACGGCATGTCGAGCAATAGTTTGGCTATGCACTCATCGGCGAAAGAGTTAGAAACTACGTTTACACCTGTGAAGTCAAGGGCAACACGTGAGTTTTCAGTGAATAGTGGACGTAGTTGCTCTCGAATCTTGGCACCCATCTCACGAGTACCGAAGTTTGTTGCTATGTCGGAGAATCTGAATTCACTTGTAGAACTACCATTAGTCCATAATGTCTCTAGTTCATCCGTTTCGACAAAAGATTCGTTAAACTGCTCCTCTGCATCTGTACGATGGTCAACAACTTCATTTGGATCAATCTCCTTAGAGGTCGTTATCTCCATATATACGATGGTGCCTTGCCAATAGCCGTTTTCTATAACCTCAGTGCTGTCGCCCTCGTGAATGAGTTTATGGTTGCCAGAGTGGAGTATGAACTGCAAGCCTACGTCTTTCATCAGTCGTGAAGTCGCATAGAGTCCGAATCCCATGCCTTTACCATCAGTAACTGAATCTTCAATACACATGCGGATGGCATCAGCTTCTGTAACGTCACGGAACTTCTCATTCTCTGCCAGTGACTGACGTATTCCCATTCCATCATCAGCAACAAGGATTCGGAGAGTTTCTTTGCCTGCATCAAAGTGGGTGATAGCAGTGCCTAATGGTTTACCGGAATGAATATGAACATTGTCAAGTATCTCATAGAAACAATAGCTCAATGCCTGCAAGATGCTCACCTCAATCTCAAAATGTGAGGTAAGTGTCTGCAGTACCTGCTGATACACATCGTTCAGAGAATGTGAATCAAATACATCAATTGAGATATTCTCCTTCTCAGGGAAGTATTGTTTCAATAAAAATGCAACGTTCATGTTTCTTTCTCTTTAGTCAAATGTTTACGATAAAATATTCTTACACCTTATATTATATATAGTACATAAATTTTCCGTTATATACCATTACTCCAAAAACCTTACGTCCTCTCGCACCAGTCGCTGCGGTCTAGGGAACGATAGCTGACAGCTTCGTAGATGTGGTCCTTGCGTATCATGTCGGAACCAGCGAGGTCGGCGATGGTGCGCGCCACCTTCATGATGCGGGAGTAGGCACGGGCACTTAATGAGTAACGCTTCATCGCGAGTTTCAGCATCTCCATCGACTCTTCGTCCGTCTGGCAGAACTCATGGAGCATGCGGTCGGTCATCTGTGCGTTGCAGTGGATGTGCGGAAAGTCCTTATAACGCTCCTCCTGAATCTTGCGAGCCTTGATGACACGCTCACGTATTGCAGCACTCTTCTCGCCCTCCTGCTGCTTGGAGATATCCTCAAACGGCACGGGCTGAATCTCGCATTGTATATCCACGCGATCCATTAAGGGTCCGCTGATCTTCGACATGTAGCGGTGTCGCTGACCAGGCGTACAGATGCAGTCGTGCGTCGGGTCGCCATAGTAGCCGCAGGGGCATGGGTTAGCAGACGCCACAAACATGAAGGAGCAGGGATATTCCGTGGTATATTTGGCACGCGCAATGGTAATCTTACGGTCTTCAAGAGGCTGTCGCAACACCTCCAGCGTCGCCTTATTGAACTCCGGCAATTCGTCTGCAAAGAGCACCCCGTTATGCGCCAGGCTTATCTCTCCCGGTGCGGGATTTACACCTCCGCCTACAAGGGCAACCTGCGAGATGGTATGATGCGGAGCTCGGAACGGGCGCTGCGATATCAGCGACACGTTGCTGCCCAGTTTTCCGGCAACAGAGTGTATCTGCGTGGTCTCCAGACTCTCCGCAAGCGACAATGGCGGCAGGATGCTAGGCAGACGCTTCGCCATCATGGACTTGCCTGAACCCGGAGGACCTACCATGATGAGGTTATGGCCACCGGCAGCAGCCACCTCCATGGCACGCTTCACGTTCTCCTGACCACGCACGTCGCTGTAGTCAAGGTCGTAGCGCGCCTGCTGTTCGTAGAAAACCTTTCGCGTGTCGAGCTCTACGGGTACGGCATCGCTTGCACCAGCGAGAAACCGTATCACCTCTATCAGCGACGACATGCCATAGACGTCGAGGTTGTTGACGACGGCTGCCTCGTACTCGTTCTCCTTCGGGACAATCAAACCCTTGAACTTCTCCTTGCGAGCCTGGATGGCAATAGGCAGTGCGCCCTTGATAGGCTTCAGCGCACCGTCAAGTCCCAGCTCACCCATCAGCATGTAGTCCTGCAGCATATCGTCCGATATCTGCTCGTTGGCAGCGAGGATGCCGATGGCAATAGGCAGGTCGAAGCCGGAACCCTCCTTCCTGAGGTTTGCAGGAGAGAGGTTCACCGTCACTGCCCTTGTGGGGAAGTGGAATCCGCAATATGAGAAAGCAGTACGCATTCTGCTGATACTCTCCTTCACGGCTTCGTCGCCAAGTCCGGTGAGTGTCAGCATCTGGCCGGACTCCACGCTCGCCTCTACCGTTACGGTGTTGACGTCGAGACCGTTGACTGCTGCACAAAATGTTTTTACTAACATAGGTGATGGGGGTTGGGTGGCGGGTTATTGCAGATTATTCAAATATCTTCTTCTGGAGACGGAAGTTCGTACCGAGATACTTCTCGCGCACCGTCTGGTTTGCCGCCAGCTCTTCCGGCGAACCATGGAAGAGAATCCTGCCTTCGAAGAGCAGGTAAGCGCGGTCGGTGATGTTGAGCGTCTCGTGCACATTGTGGTCGGTGATGAGGATACCGATGTTGCGATGCTTCAGGTGCCATACCACACGCTGGATCTCCTCCACGGCGATAGGGTCAACGCCCGCAAAAGGCTCGTCGAGCATGATGAACTTCGGCTCTATGGCAAGGCATCGCGCTATCTCGGTACGGCGGCGCTCACCACCGGAGAGTCTGTCGCCGAGGTTCTTCCTAACCTTCTGCAGCGAGAACTCATTGATGAGACTCTCAAGCTTCTCCAGCTGTTCCTTGCGTGACTTACCCGTCATCTCCAGTACGGAGAGGATGTTGTCCTCAACAGACATCTTACGGAACACCGATGCCTCCTGCGGCAGATAGCCCACACCGTTCCTCGCATGCTCATAGACCGCCATGGATGTTATCTCCTTGTCGTCGATGAACACGCGTCCGGCATTAGGCACCACGAGACCCGTCGTCATGTAGAACGACGTCGTCTTGCCGGCACCGTTAGGTCCCAGCAGTCCCACTATCTCGCCCTGCTTGACGTTGAACGTCACGTCGTTGACAACGGTTCGCTTGCCATAGATCTTTACAAGACCTTCACTTCTAAGTTCTGAGAGCCCTTCCATTTATTTCTGTGCAAGCTTGGCAACCGCCTCGTTATACTCCTTCACCAGTCTTTCCATTATCACGCTGACAGGCTCTATCTGCTTGATGGCGGAGGTTATCTGACCTATCTCCATCTCGCCGTTCTCGATGTCGCCGTCGAAGATGCCGCGGCGGGTAGCCTTCTCACCGAGAATCTCAAGCAGCTCAGGCACCTCCGCACCCTTTGCCTCTGCCTCGGCAAGTCGCTTGTAGAGACCGTTCTTCACGAGACGTGAAGGTGCCAGCTTCTTGAGGCATAGCATGGTGTCGCCCTCCTCAAGCTTCGTGCAAGCCTCCTTGAAGCTGTCGGCAGCAGAACTCTCAACGGAGAGAGCGAAGAGCGTACCTATCTGAACACCCTCTGCACCGAGCACCTGCGCAGCAAGACATGCCTCGCCACTTGCTATGCCGCCCGCAGCAACGACAGGAAGCGTCGTTGCCTTGCGCACCTGAGGAATGAGACACATCGTCGTTGTCTCCTCGCGACCATTATGTCCGCCTGCCTCGAAGCCTTCTGCCACGACAACGTCAACGCCTGCCTCCTCGCACTTCTTTGCGAACTTTGAGGAAGAAACGACGTGCGCCACAATCATTCCTGCCTCGTGGAAGCGCTGAGTATATTTCTTAGGGCTACCAGCAGAGGTGAAGATAATCTTGCAACCCTCCTCGATAATCATGTCGATGAGCGAGTCTATCTGAGGATACATCAGCGGAAGGTTGATGCCCCAAGGCTTGTCCGTAGCCGCCTTCACTTTCTGGATATGCTCACGAAGCAGATCGACGGTCATAGTGCCGGCACCGATGAGTCCCAAGCCACCTGCGTTACTTACTGCGGCAGCAAGTCTCCAACCGCTGCACCATGCCATACCGCCCGCTATAACAGGCACTTCGATACCGAATATCTCCTTAATTCTGTTTGCCATTTTACTTGTATTTTATGTCTATGTTTGGTTATACCTTATTTATATATAAAGGATTATTTCTGCAAAAGTAATCAATCTTTTTGAAATAACCAAATCTTTTATGTATTATTCACAAAATCAACCGCGCCCACCACTTATACCTTATTCCTTTTTCCTTCTTACTTATTTTTCCGCAAGGAAAAAGCCTACTCCTTGTTCTTCGTGTCCATGCAGATCGTTACGGGGCCGTCGTTAAGCAGCTCCACCTTCATGTCGGCACCGAACTCACCCGTCTGCACCGGCTTGCCGAGCTCCTCAGACATCTTCTTCACGAACCCCTCGTAGAGCGGAACGGTAATCTCGTGGCTGCCGGCACGCAGGTAGCTCGGACGGTTGCCCTTCTTGTATGATGCCCATAGCGTAAACTGCGACACCACGATTATGTCGCCACCGACGTCCATGATGCTCTTGTTCATCACGCCCTGCTCGTCATCGAAGACCCTCAGGCCCGCTATCTTGTGCGCCAACCAGTCGATATCCTCCTGCGTATCGGCGTTCTCGCAACCCAGCAGCACCAGAAAACCCTTCTGGATGCTCGACTTCACTACTCCCTCTATCGTTACGGATGCGTGACTGACACGCTGCACTACTGCTCTCATTTCCTGTTTCTTGTCTTTATGAAAAAAATGTTTACATTACTATTCTGCAAAGTTACAAAAAATACACGTAATTACAAAATAATTATCACTTTATTCCTTCTAAGCGTTAATATAACTTAAATACAAACAGAAATATAGAACAATAAAATCTTTGTTTGGTTGAAAGTTTGTAATTTTGCAACCGCAAAGATATAAAAAATCGTTTATCAAAGGTTAAAAAATCAATATAACATGACAAAAAAGACTATTCTTGCTGCACTTGCTGTTGCAGCATCAACCCTTTCAGCTAATGCTGGTGGCATCAACACCAACACCAATCAGAGCGTAGCATTCCTGCGTAACCCTGCGCGCGATGCAGCCATCGGCATCGACGGTGTCTATAGCAACCCAGCAGGTGTTGCACTCCTCAAGGACGGTTTCCATATCGGTGTCACCTGGCAGACTGCCATACAGACACGTACCGTAGAGACAACGAGCCCTTTCCTCGATCATACTCTCAGCACTATTGCTGGTGTTGATAAAGATGGAAATCCAATTCTGAAAGAAGACGTCCCTTATCCAACAAAGCAGTATCGTGGTCACGCTACAGCTCCAATCGTTCCTTCCGTTCAGGCTGCTTACAATAAGAGCAAGTGGTCTTTCCAGTTCGGTTTCGCGATAAACGGTGGCGGTGGTAAGTGCGAGTTCTCAAAGGGTCTCGGATCATTTGAGAATGCCATCGGTAGCAAGGCTTCGCTTTTCAATCCTCTCGGTGCCATGGGTTACAGCGTTGACAGTTACATGGAGGGAAGCAACTACTTCTATGGCATTACGCTCGGTGCTGCATACAAGGTAGTTGACAAGGACGACCTCAAGCTCTCTGTATATGGTGGTCTTCGTGGTCTTATCGGTTCTGCCAACTATAAGGCACAGATTAAGGACATCCAGGTCGCAACAAGCAAAGGCCTTGTTGACCTTCCTACATTTATTTCTGACAATCCACAGAAGGCAGCTCTCGTTGCTAAGAAAGCAGAGCTTCAGGGAAATCTAGACCAGATTGCAGAAGTAAAGAAACTGGAACCTTTGGAGACTCTGTATAAGACTGCCGCCGCTGATCCAAGCAATCTTAAGGCACAGGGTGAGGCAAAGGCAATTCTTGGTCTCCTTGATACATACAGAAAGTTGACTGCAGGTATTGCACAGGTTGAAGGTGGCATAGCGATGATGGACGCAGGTATTGCGCAGGCAGAGGAGAAGCTCAAACCTTACATGGATGGTCGTCTTGACCTTGTTGAGTGCGACCAGTCAGGCTTCGGCATTGCTCCAATCCTTGGTTTCGACCTCCAGTACAAGCGCTTCAACATCGCTGCAAAGTATGAGTTCCGCACAAAGATGAACCTCAAGAACTCTTCAAATCTCAACGAATCAACAATTACAGAGACAGAACAGTTCGTTAACGGTACAAAGGTTCGTGAGGACTCTCCAGCTATCCTCACTCTCGGTGCTCAGTACTCTCCAATCGACATCGTACGCCTCAACTTCGGCTACCACCACTACTACGACCTCGGTGCCAAGAAGTTCGGCGACAAGCAGGACCTCCTCTCTGGCGGCACAAACGAGTACCTCGGCGGTGTTGAGGTTGACGCTACAGACCGTCTCATCCTCTCTACCGGTTTCCAGATAACACGCTACGGACTCACTGATGCATACATGTCAGACATCTCGTTCGTTACTAACTCATGGTCTTTCGGTTTCGGTGCTAGCTACCAGGCTAACCCTAACGTGAAGATTGAGGCTGCATACTTCAAGACTTTATACAGCAACTACAAGACTGCTACCGATGGTGGTATCTGCTACGACTTCACACGTGACAACGACGTTATCGGCGTAGGCCTCGTTGTAAACCTCTAAGAAAACTGAAAATCAGATAACAATCAATCGCGCTCATGCCTTATTGCATGGGCGCGATTTTTTCTGCCTTTTGATGTTACGCCTTTTCTTTCGCTTTGTTTCTCCACCTTTTGTTTTCCCGCTTTGTTTTTCTGCTTTTTTCATATCCGCAGAACGGTACGAAACGGCTCGTGAGCTGGATGGTTGTAAGCGGACAAATTACCGGACGCGTATAGCCGATTCTGCGATGATTTCTTAACTGACTGATAATCAGAGAGTGAGATTCACAGGCGTACGTTCTACCTTCTTTTTTCATGCAAAAAGAGCCGAAAAAAGGCGTTTTGGACCTCGCGAAAGCTATCTGATCACGATGTAAAAGCTATCTAATCACATTCTAATCACTATCTAACTACATTGTAAAAGCATAGCGATTACGATACTGCCGCTTTTTTTTTGCGAAAAAATAACATCGGACCGTCTCTTTCGAAACAGCCCGACGTCGTGAAATGACCGCAATGACGGCGGTGAAATTATGTTCTTTTCTGTTTGTCAGACCTGATACAGCACATCTGTATCTTCACCACGAAGGTCCTTGACGGAGTGTTACATCTTCATTACGAAGGTCTTTACCGACTGCGGAGCGAGGGTGGTTGTGATGATGCCGTGCTCCACCTTTTGCTCGTCCTTCTCAAGATTCGCCGAACGTGTAGTGGTGTATGCCTCTGCGGTTGTCTGCTTGCAAGGCGTCTCAAACGTGAAGTCCAGAGGCTTGTTGTCGTTGTTCAGGCAGACTATGACCATCGTCTTGCCGTCTGGCGACAAGGCTGCGAGTGTCTGTTCGTTGTTGACGTTGAGGATGGTGTAGCCCGGATGTATGAAACGTGAGACGTGCTGGCGGACGTAGAAGTTCTTGATCTTGTAGTAGCGCTGGCTTTTGAAGTCGCCGCTGATAAGACACCACTGCGTGTCGTGCTCGCCGAAGTACTGCCAGTCGCACCATGCAGCAGGCTTAAGGTAGCGCATGTCGTCGAAAAGGCGCTGAAGCATCCTCAGATTACCGTGGATGCCACTGCCGCCATCGCCTGACTCACTCTGCCAGAGGCGGATGCCCTGAAGCGTGGTGAGTTCCGACAAGCGGATCTTCTCTTCCTTAGAGCCGTAGTAGGTGTGCGTGTTCCATTGTCCCACCATAGGCATGATGCCCGCCTTTTGATAGCCCACGAAGGCTGAGAGGGAGTGCTCGGTGCAGGTCTCGTCGCTCGCTCCGATGACGGTGTTCAGGCCACTTGCCTTCAGCATGGGATAGAGCTTCTTCACTACCTCTATCTGCGACTTCACGTCGAAGTGACAACCCTCCTGCGAACCGCTCTGATACCAGTAGTCCGTAAGGGGCTCGTTGAATGGTTCCAGCGTGCGGAACTCTATGCCGTACGTGTCCTTGATGTGCTTGCAGACGTCTATGAGGTACTGCGAGAATGCCTCATAGTATTCCGGTTTCAGATTGTCGGCGCGCTTGTCGCGGTTACCTCCGCAGCAACCACTCTCCGTCATGTACCAGGGCGCGGAGTTGCTGAAAGCCTCGAAGATGGCGTCAGGCCTGCGCTCCTTTATCTTACGCATTATCTTTATCTGAGCAGAGTCAGCAGACCAGTCGTAGGGCGAGTCCTCGTAGAGCTTGAAGCCTGGCATCTCTGCACGTGCACCCTTGCCCCAAACCATGTGGTGAGGCTTGCAATGGCGGTACTGCGGATCGTCGCCGCCTCCGATGTTGTAGCGGAAGATGTTGTAGTTGAGACCATCGGGAGATACGAGCCAATCGACAATGCTGTCAACCTTCTGCTCGTCCCACTGGCCACACATGTACGCCCACCAGCATAGCGAGACGCCCCAACCCTCTATCTGCTGGGCCTTCTTCTCGGGAGTTACCACTATCTTGCCACCAGCCATAACATTGCAGGCAGCAAGTATCATTACAAACAATGCAAGGACTTTTCTCTTCATTTCCGTTGTTGACTACTTTTTGTCTTAAGGTAAGATTTCCAAACAATTGGTTATTTTTTACTTTATACGATAATAGTAATCGAAAGTTTTAATCACTTCCGCCATATTTTTCGGACAAGCCATGCCCTCCTCATCCTTGCAGAACTGGCGAAGATCCTCGACGAACGACTCAACATTTGCCTCAAACTCCTCCTCGGGCTTCTCTATGATGTCCGTAATGATATGCCACGTCATGGCGAGAGTATCAAACGAGCAGTACATCACGATTACCGCCACAAGCTGTTCCAGCGTCATGCCCTTCGCCGCATTCGTCATATTCACTATCAGGCGAGTCGCAATATCGTCCGGCTCCGTATCTCCCTCGCGGAATGTCAGCAGAGGATCATCCTCCATGTTCTCACGGCAGCAGACCCTGAGATCCTCCATCACGTCCTCGCGGACATACTGCGCCGTGAGGTCGCAGAGCGTATAGTGGTAGCAGAGCACACTGGCAGGCGACGTATAGTCCGTCTCCACCTCCAGTTCCGCCACCAGACGCTGCGCCAGAGCCTCATCCTTCGTCGTCACGATGTTACCATTCGGCGTGTGCACCTTCTTCTTTCCCTTATAAATAGTAAGGTGGTCGCCCTTAGGAGCAAAAGAGTATATCATTCTTCTAACATTTATTACTTTAAGGTTATAAATACCATTCCGAACCACTTTCAAAGCGTTCCATCATGAGTCATTATCACTGCAAATATAACAAAAAAATCGGAATTATCCCCCTTCCTATCAAAAAAACACCACCTCACACACATTTTTCTTCAAAAAAATTTGCACAACTCATTTTTTCTTTGTACCTTTGCACCGCAATTCGAGAAAACCTTCGCCTTTCTTGGTGAAGCTCAGTCATGAGTCAATCACCTTTTCGGTCTTCTCAATTAGTTGTTGGCGGGATAGCTCAGTTGGTTAGAGCGTCGGATTCATAATCCGGAGGTCATGGGATCGTAGCCCATTCCCGCTACATTAAAAATCAAGGACTTACGAGAAATCGTAAGTCCTTTTTTAATGCTCTGCGAAAACAATGCGGACTCCGAGCTTGCTCGCCTGAACACCTTCACTAATAAACAATGAGTGAAGAAACAAACTATTTCAGTCTCCCCTTGATACCCTATGTATTCATGTAGAGTATCAGTGATAGTTTATGTTATATTTTAAAGCGAATAGCAGAACCAACAACAATCTCTCAAAACATCTGTAGTCATAAAACAGTAAGAGCCCCGCAGGTCTCTGCGTCGGTTTACTTGGTCTCATAATCATTTTGTATGGTTAGACGTTGATAAAAGAAAACTTTCCATCACAATTTGTCATGAAAAGTCTAAGATAATATACTCTTGATCTGTGAATTTTCTTTGCTTTTTTCTTTTTGCACTTTTTTTCCTGCTTGTGCGTCTTTTTTACAAATGAAATATATGGTAATTGACTAATTTTGCAGTCAAATTACAGTAAAAACCATATACTATTTTTTACAAATCATAAAAAAAATGAGAAAGACAATTGTTAAACTGACGTTAATGTTGGCAATGCTCAGTACTACGATCTCAGTGTTTGCCAGTCAGAGTGTGGTGGCAAAATGGTTCTTCAGTACAGGCTACGATGTTGAGAAGAGCGGCACCATTGCTACCTACAAACCTAACGATTTAGGTTGGGCACAGATTGCCAACGTTGCATGGAAGAGCATGCAACCAGTATTTATTCCTAATGAGTGTGCACTTTTACCGGAAGACTGTTATGTAACAGTGCATACCAGTGACGGCAAATGGCAGGTGACAAGCAGCGGTTCTACACCTAATTATCTGTTACGTCTGAACACTGCCTCTACCAACAAGTTTACCGCTAAGGAGGACTATCAGTATGGCAACATGCACGACCAGTACTTTGAAATCTCCATGCCGACGACTTCGCTGAAGAACATCAAACTTAACTTCGCCATCGGCGACGGTTCGAGTTCTGCAACAAAGTTCGGTGTAGTCTATTCCGTTGACGGAGGAGAGAACTGGACCGTACTCAATGACTACACCTCTGGCTCACACTGGAACACGTACGTTGATGCAAACTATGACCTTGATGCCGACAATAAGGATAAGCTGATCATCCGTCTGCTTATCCAGTCAGCAAAGAAGACAAGCAACTATAACCTTAAGTATGTGAATATCCTTGCAGAAGACACTCAAGCGCCAAAGTTGGAAAGCAGTTCGCCTACTGATGGTGCGGAAAACGTGATGCCTACAGGCAGCGCCATTCTGATCTTCAACGAGGGAGTTACACTCAAGACTGGTGCATCTGCTATATTGAAGAACAATACTACGGGCAATAGTCAGACTATAGTGCCTATAATAAATATAAACAAGGTAGTGGTAGGTTACGAGGAATTGGATCTCACCACATCATATACTCTCACCATTCCTGCAAACAGTCTCTCAGACCTTGCCGGCAATGTACTTGCAGAACCAGTGAGCATCTCGTTCACTACATCCGATACACGTCCTGTACCATCGCCTATCCTTGAAAGTAAAAACCGTCTGTGGTATCATCGTCCGGCAATGTATTGGGAAGAACAGCTGCCACTTGGCAACGGACGCCTTGGTGCAATGGTCAGCGGCAGTGTGGCATGTGATACCCTTCAGCTGAACGAAGACACCTTCTGGGGACAGTCGCCTAACCGCAATCACAACGCCAATGCAAAGGGTGTACTCTCTGCTGTACAGCAGTATATATTCAACAAGGACTATGTCTCTGCACAGAAACTCGCCATTCCGAACTGGATGTCGCAGGCATCGCATGGCGCTCAGTATCAGGCTGCAGGCTGTCTCCTCGTAGGTTTTCCAGGACATCGCTTTAACTATGCCGAGGCTGGTCAGACGGCTGATGCGAGTGATGCTCAGGCATATGTGCGTTCACTCGATATGAACAATGCCACAGCAACGACCTCATACATCGTTGGCGGCGTGACATACACACGCACAGTCTTCACTTCGTTCGAAGACAACGTAACCATAATGCGCCTTGAGGCATCAGAACCAGGAAAACTCAACTTCGACGTTTGCTATGCCGCACCTGTAAAAACAAACATGGCAAAGCTCGACGTAAACCGCATCACAACCGACGGTATGCTGGAGGCATCACTCATTCCAGCAAGAGCGCAGTCGGAGAATGTTGACAACAAACTCTCGTGCTACACATTCGTAAAGGTAATCAACGAAGGCGGTACGCAGTCGGCTACGGGTACGCAGAACGTAATGCAGGCAGACCTCGTGGCTGGAAATCCGAAAGCACCTACCATTGCCGTGAGCAATGCCGACGCAGCTACCATCGTTATATCTTCCGCAACAAACTTTGTAAACTATAACGACATCAGTGCTGATGCCGAGGCAAAGGCTTTGCGGTACATCAGCGACTATCTTGGCAAGGACAAGACCTACGCTTCAACTCTCGCTGACCACACATCTAAGTACCAGGAGCAGTTCTCTCGCGTGAACCTCGACCTTGGCAGCAACGATGAACAGGAGAAGAAGGACACAGAGACACGTATCAAGGAATTCCGTTCAAAGGGTAATGACCCAGGACTTGTATCCAACTACTTCCAGTTCGGACGTTATCTGCTTATCTCTTCTTCACAGCCAGGCACACAACCTGCCAACCTTCAGGGTATATGGAATCCTAATGCCCGCCAGTATCCTGCGTGGGATTCAAAATACACCACCAACATCAATGTGGAGATGAACTACTGGCCTGCTGAGGTGGCAAACCTCTCCGAGTGCCATGATCCGTTCATACAGATGGTGAAGGATGTCAGCGTGACTGGTCAGCAGACTGCACAGGAGATGTATGGTGCCCGTGGTTGGGCAATGCACCACAATACAGACATCTGGCGCACCACGGGAGCTGTTGACAACGGAGCCGTTGGCGTATGGCCTACATGCAACGCATGGTTCTGCTCACACCTTTGGGAGAAATATCTCTTCTCTGGCAACAAGCAGTATCTTGCAGAGGTTTATCCTGTAATGAAAGGCTGCGCACAGTTCTTCCAGGACTTCCTCGTCAAGGACCCTAACACAGGATATATGGTTGTATGTCCTTCAAACTCACCAGAGAATCATCCTGGTCTTGACAAGTACACTAACGAAGAAGGCAAGGTGATGAACTGTGCACTCTTCGGTGGTGTGGCGATGGACAATCAGATGGTGTATGACATACTGAAGAATACTGCTATGGCAGCACGCGCACTTGATACTGATGAGTCGTTTGCTCAGGAACTTGATGCATTGAAGGCAAAGCTCACACCATACAAAATAGGCAAATACGGACAGGTACAGGAATGGCAGGAAGACTGGGATCGTGAAAACAGTTCACACCGCCACCTCTCTCATCTGTGGGGAGCATATCCAGGCAATCAGGTGTCACCGTATGTTGATGCCACAATATACCAGGGTGTACATAAGTCTCTCGTAGGTCGTGGTGATGCAGCACGCGGATGGTCTATGGGTTGGAAGGTATGCCAGTGGGCTCGCATGCTTGATGGTGACCACGCACTGGATATCATCAAAAACCAGTTGCGACTTGTTGACCCTAACATTACGATGAACGATCCTGACGGCGGTACATACGCTAATATGTTTGATGCGCATGCGCCATTCCAGATTGATGGTAACTTCGGTTGCTGTGCAGGCATAGCCGAGATGCTTCTGCAGTCACATGCAGGTTTCGTACATCTCTTGCCAGCATTGCCATCAGCATGGTCAGAAGGTGAGGTTCAGGGACTACGCTCACGTGGCGGATTCGTTATCACAGACATGAAGTGGAAGATGGGCAAGATTGTCTCAGTAAAGATAAAGTCAACAATTGGAGGCAATCTGCGTCTGCGTAGCAACACTCAGCTCAAGATGACTGACGGCACAGGGTTGAAGCAGGCAACAGGCAGCAACAGCAATGACCTGATGCAGCCATACGTAATGCCAAAGGCAATCGTAGTTAATGAGTCAAAGATACCACAGACAACATTGCCTGTCACTTACCTCTATGATATACCAACAACAGCAGGCCAGGAGGTAGAATTGCAGGATGTTAATATTCCAACGTCTGTAATTACAGCATTCAGCAACATAAAGACAGATGGTAAGAAACATTACAACATTGCAGGAGTACCAGTATCAAATGGCTACAAGGGCATCGTAGTAACACAGGATATGAAATCTGTTAAAAAGTAAAAAACGCCATAGGTAAATATAAATCAAAGGGGGTGTCAAGTATAGCAAAAACTATAACTTGACACCCCCTTTTGTTTAGTTTGCTATAGTCAGGGTTGGTGGTTCATTAAACTTCTTCTTATATGCCTTGGAGAAGTAATGCACATCCTCATAACCGCATTTGTATGCCACCTCCGTGACCGAGAAGTCACCATTAGTCAACAGATGGCGAGCCCTCTTCAATCGTGTATCAATAAGCAGTTGCATAGCCGTGACACCAAGGAGAGACTTCAGACGCCTGTTCAGGGTGCTTCGGGATGTAGCGGTAAAAGAAGCCATGTTGTCTATGTTGGCTTCGCTGTTGCCTATATTTTCCTCTATATACAGACGTACCTTGTCAAGGAATTTCTCGTCCGCCTTACTTATGGAGAAATCATTTGCAGTTTCTGAAAGCGGAGTAGTTTCCCCTTCCTCTACCGAAGACTCTTCTTCTGAAACCTCCTGAACGGTCTTTGTTTCTTCTTGGTAATCCTTTGTGGCAATAATGTCAAGATACTTCTGCAGGAGTTCGTTCCTTTGCCGTCTCAGTCTTCTTATGTATAGAACCACAGCCGTTATGCCTGCAGCAATAGAAGCGATGGCAAGTATCAGCAGTATGAAAGCCCACCATGTCTCATACCAATAGGGAAGCAGAGTGACAGTCATACGCTGGTTATTATCCACCCACCTGCCATAACGGTCGGTAGATTGAATCTCCAGCACGTATGTACCAGGAGTCATATTCAGCATGTTCAGTTCCCTGGCAGCGCTGGCAGCAGACCAACGTCCGCCGTTGATTCTTGTGCGATACAGAATCCCGCTGTTGTTAGTATAGTCTATTGCGGTAAACGACAGCACCACATCACGCTCTTCTTGCGACAGCGTCAGGCTATCACTCTTTATGCGCACGAAGTCCTCCTTGCCACCATTCACCCTTATGCTCTTCCATAGCAGAGATGGTATGGTTCCTCGCGAATACATGCTGTGACCTGTTACCATGAGCGCTCCGTTCTCTGTTCCCACGACAATGCCTTTGTCTGGCATCACCAGCGGCTTACCCTCCGCAAAGTTGCAGTCCTTGTCAAAGAACGATGCATTATAGTTGATGGCTTTGCCGGAGTATGGGTTGAAGAGGGTTACATTGTCAATCCCAACCACCATGAGAGTGGTATCGTTTATCATCTTTATTGCCATGCAGTAGTCTTTAGGCAATTCGCTTGTTGCGGAGTTGAGATGTTTGAATCTCGGAGCAGCGCTCATCAGGTTCTCCTCACTTATCACATCTATACCATTGGTCTCTGTAGCAATAAAGATATTCCCCTTGCTGTCTTGTTCAATACTGGAAACATCATCAGATACCAAACTATAGGCATCGTTGCCATTTCTTGAGAGCATGCGCAGCTTTGTCTTCTCCGGACTGTTCTCGTTTATCTTCCCGACGAGTATTCCGTTTCGCGTGGAAGCAACAACGGTGCCCTTCTTGGTTACAAGTATGCACTTTACATGTGTGCCACCCAACGATGCTGATAGCGATGGTTTCTCTGCTGTCGGGTTGCAGCAAACCTTCACGCCACCATCAAAGGCAGCCATCCACAGGCGGCCCTTGCCATCTTCATTGATATCATAAATGATGTCTGACGATACCGTTAATGTCCCCGTCAGATTCTTGTCGGTTCTTATCAATGCTCCAGGCTTGCATCCCAACCAAATATTACCACTCGCTGACTCGAATATTCTGTATATCCGTTGATGTACATTGTGTGATGATAGCAGATTTCCCTTCAGGTCATACTTGCGTAGGGTCAGGTCATCCCTTGTCGATACCCATAGAGTCTTGTCGCTCATAAGGCACAATCCGCGTGTATAGAGTCCACTGGTTTCTGGAAGTTTCTTGGCAGGATAATGAACGTGTGAGGTCTTTCTTACTCCATGATCCGTTGCAACCCATCTGTTCCATT
This sequence comes from uncultured Prevotellaceae bacterium, assembly GCA_945831805.1. Taxonomy (GTDB): domain Bacteria; phylum Bacteroidota; class Bacteroidia; order Bacteroidales; family Bacteroidaceae; genus Prevotella. Next base: position 810 of record CAMADY010000017.1, on the reverse strand, counting down.
GTGTATCGTTCATATCCCTTGTCCAGTAATCACCGATGTGGCAATCTTTATCCTCAACCTTTTCTAGGAAGGTATAAGTGCTGGTATTGAATAGGAACACGCCGTTGTCGGTTCTGCACAGCAGGTTACCATCCTTGTTAAGCCTGATGCCTCTCATCCTGTTGTCAGTCAATGCAGAACCATCGCCGGGTTTCACCTTCACACTTCTGAACTGATAACCGTCAAACACATCCAGACCGTTCCATGTGGCGAACCACATAAGTCCGTCTTTGCCCTGAACCACGCCTTTGCAGATGCTGCTTGACATACCATCCTTCGTGGTGTACAAAGTTTCTTTATCCTCATCTGCAACAGCGGAAACCGTAGTGAGAAGAATGAAAAAAATCAGTATAAGTCTTATTGACAATGACATAGCATGGTGTAATAATGTGTTATGATAGGTAATAATGATGCAAAGTTACGTATTTTTTCCTGTTACACAAAGCATTTGCACTTTTTTTTTACTTTTTGCTCCTAATTTTCCATATAGCAACAAAGTAAAGGTGTACTTAACTGAAAAAGGTTGTCACTTTTAGGATAGTCAGTATGTATTCTTCTGGAAGAACGGTCTGTCAAGCGAGCTCTTCAGACAGCATGTCTTCGGATTTGACTTCAGCGTTCCTGGTGTGGAGTAGATTAACGATATAGAGTTACAGAAAGAGAGGTGGAACCCAGCAATGGATTCCACCTCTCTTTATTTTGTTTTGAAATTTCTTTTGGAATTTTCTGTAGTTCAGAAGATTCTACAGCTTCTGCTCTACCTCGATCTCG
>CAMADY010000016.1 GCA_945831805.1 uncultured Prevotellaceae bacterium | reverse complement strand
CCCGGAGTTTCATCGGTTATATCTCTACCATATGTTTTCTCGTAGTTACGCAAAAAGCCCTCTAACTTAGATTTTGCCTCAGGGATACTACAGTCCTTCAGACCGCTCAGGATGAAATGGAGTACTGGGTATCTTGTCCACTGCTGTTCTAAATTCATCACCTTCAGTCCTTCAAAAAGTTCTTTTTGCCCATTGAAATAGGCTTTTAAGGTATTGCAAAGCAAAGATTTACCAAACCTACGAGGACGGGCCAGAAATACATACTTATATCTGCTGACAAGATCAAACATTAAGTCTGTTTTGTCAACATACAACATTCCTTGTTCCCTAATTTCCTTGAACTGATCTGTATCTACAGGGTATCTGAATTTGCTCATTGTTTTTGTTACTTGAAGGATTTAGCCGACATTTGTCGGCAAAGGTACTAAATTATTTTCAATTTTCCGCACTTTTTAAATTAACAAGGTGTAATCTTTAACAATAATTGGCAACAAATGCTTATTTTTGCTCAAGAATTCGCGTTTACAAGAAAATAATGCCTGCGGTGCTACGTAAATGCCCGTGAATTAACCGTAAATTATCCGTAAATTTTATCGTAAATTCTCAACCGTACAGCTCGAAATATAACCTCCCGTGGCGTTTTAGTTATGTTCTTGTGGCGTAATCCCTATAGTGTAATGATGCAATAACTATACGCTTGTTGGTTTTTGCTTGCTGTCAAAAGTTCGTTTGCTTGCAAACAGAATGTCGTTTGCTTGCTGTCGTTGATGTTTGTGCTTAGTGTCAAATTAACTTAAATTTTCCGATTGCTCTTGCATTCGTCATGGAAAAGTGTTATCTTTGCAGAAAATTACTTTTCATAACTATTAACCTCTTTGTCAACAACACAGATGATAAGGTATAAACTAAAGAGGTCTTCAAATTGACCTTCGCGAGCTCAGGTCAACACGAAGACCTCTTTAGTTTTTTTATTCCGCTCCTCTGATGAGGTTGAGGATCTCGTCCTTGCCGAGGGCGTGAGACATGTTGCTGCCTTCGAGGAGGGCATCGGCAAGGGACTTCTTCGTCTTGTGGAGCGCGAGGATCTTCTCTTCAATGGTGTTCTCGGCAATGATGCGATAGACGGTGACGGGCTTGTCCTGACCTATGCGGTAGGCACGGTCGGATGCCTGATCTTCAATGGATGGGTTCCACCATGGGTCGAGGTGTATCACATAGTCGGCAGCCGTGAGGTTGAGACCTGTGCCGCCAGCCTTGAGCGATATGAGGAAGAGTGGCATGTCTCCCTTCTGGAACTCCGCCACGCGCTTGATGCGCTCGCTGGCAGAGATGCTGCCGTCGAGGTACTGATAGTCTATTCCCATACGTTCCAACTGCTTCTGTACGAGCGCGAGATGCGACGTAAACTGACTGAAGACGAGGGCACGATGGTGATTGCTCTGCAGTTCCTCGACAAGCTTGAGGAATGCCTCCATCTTTGATGATGGTATGGCGGATGCCTCTTTCTCCGGCAGTACGAGTGCCGCATTGCATGCCGTCTGGCGAAGTCGCGTCAGCTCAGCGAGCGCCTTGATGGCAGTGGCAGAGCCCTCTTCGAGATTCAGCAGTGCCTCCTCACGGAAACGGTCGTAGAGAGCACGCTCAGCATCGTTCAGTTCCACCTTCAGCGTTATCTCCGTCTTCTCCGGCAGTTCCTCCAGCACTTCGTTCTTTGTGCGGCGCAGGATGAACGGTTGCAGCATACGTTTCAGCATACGCTGCGCCTCCTTGTTCTGGTCGCGCTCAATAGGATTGATGAACTCCTGCGTGAACTGCGTATAGCCTGTGAGCAGTCCTGGTGTGGCAAACTGGAAGAGGTTCCAGATTTCGCTGAGATGATTCTGCAGGGGCGTGCCCGTCAGCAACAGTCGGAAGTGGGCATCGAGTGTCATAGCCACTTTGGAAGTCTTCGTCTCCTTGTTCTTTATGTTATGTGCCTCGTCAAGCACTATGATGTTCCACTGCTTTGACTGGAGCGTCTCTTCCTCTGACGGGAGGAGTCCGTAGGTGACGAGCACTACGTCCTGCGCGCCAGCATTGTCGATGGCTTCCTTGCGGTCTGCGGCCTCACGGAGAATCACGGGGTTGAGTGACGGAGCAAAGCGTTGCAGCTCCTGCTTCCAGTTCAGCAGCACCGATGTAGGCATCACGACAAGCGAAGCCCCCTCCTTGGCGTGTGAGAGCAGCAGTGCAATGGTCTGTATCGTCTTGCCGAGTCCCATGTCGTCGGCGAGACATGCCCCTGCACCCCAGTGTGCGAGTCTGCTAAGCCATCGGAATCCTTCCTCCTGATAGCTTCGCAGGTCTGCCTGAAGGTTTTTCGGTACGGGGAACGTCATAGTGTCAGCCTCGTCCATTCGCTTGAGCATCTGCTTGTAGGTCTTGTCTGCCTTCAGCGTAGCGCCACCGTCAGAGAGTTCCTTGAGGAAGGAGCTGTTGTAGGTAGCAACCTTGAGAGTCTTCTTGTCTGGCTGAGCGATGCGTGCGAGGGCCGCGAGCTGCTTGTGCAACTGATTGCTGAGAGCAATGTACTCCTCGTCGCCGACCTGTATGAAGCGTCCCTTCGACTGACGTACGCGCTGAAGGAGTTCACTAACCTTCATGCGCTGCTTGTCGTCAATCTCCACGTCGCCGTCAATTTCAAACCACTGTCCGATGCCTTTTACACTAAGTTTCAGCCTGTCGCTGTCGAGCATCGGTCGGCTGACAGAGAAACGTACGCCCTCCGGCCATTCTATGACGCACTGTTCCGTGTGCTGACGCAGGAGGTCGAGCACTTCAAGGCATGACACCATAGGCATCAGCCATCCGTTGTCTGTTTCGTAGTCGGCAAACGGCATCATCCACTCCTCAAGCGCCTTAAGGTTCTTGCGCTCTAAGGAAAGGTTTCGCGATACATGGACAGGCTTACCCTTCACGCTGGCACTGATCATCTCCATACCTGTGCCTGGAGTGCAGTATGGCGGGCAATCCACTAGTGGCTTGACATAGCAGCGTACGGAGAATTCCTCCTTGTTAGGCACGAGCTGAACGACGATGTGTGAGTCGCCCTTCTCCTGCTTCACGTTCTCCGCATTCTTCAGCAGAGGTGACATGACGGTGAGCTGTTTGCCAAGGGCTGTAAGGAGCTTCGTCAACTGTTCCTTTGACTCCTTCGGGAACGTACCGATCTTGTCGAGGAGCGTCAGAATCTCCTTCTCTTCCTTCGAGATGCTTATGACCTTTATCAGCTGTGGGCTTTCGATGGTTATCGATGGTGAACGGAAGTCAGAGCCTCGCTTAGTGGCATTCGACACTACTTTGTAGCCGTCAGACACTTTCTGCACCTCTATCTGAAGATTCTCCTTCACGATGTCTATCTTGAGGTCTGTGTTGTGTTCATCGAAAACGAAGGGATGGCCTGCCAGTGCCTCTACTACATCCTCACCATCAAGGCTGGAGCCACTGCCACCATACCATCCGTAGTCCCACACCTGCACGAGGCGTGCCACCTTACGGTCTTGCTCCGTCATCTCCGGTATGCCAGCCATGAAAGACTTCAGTGCAATGTTACGGCCGCCCGACCATGTCATGCCTCCGTCCTTTGACTTCTGAAGGCGCGGCTGAGCATAGAAGGAATTTGTGTTCAGATGATAGATGACACGTCCCACCTCCAGCTTGGGAGCCTTTGTGCGCTTCGTTGCTGTCGCAGATTTTTCCGGTTTGTCGTATTTGTCAAGAAGAGTATTGAGTATAATCTCCCATGGCTCCAGTATTTTGAACTCAGGCAGTACAGGCTTCAGCTTCGTCTCCTCCATGATTTTCTGCCACTCCGCAGCATGCTGCTTGTCGTGTCGCAGGAAGTCAACGGCAAGTGCCTTTACGGAGTTATCCAGTATGGTTCTGGTGTAATTCTCCAAGTAAATGCTGTAGGCATCGGTCAGTCCGTAGTGCTTGCATACGAGTGCGAGCAATGCTTTGCCAAGCGGTGTGGCTTCAGAAAGCTTGAGATTGTACTTTGTCCATACGTTGAAGTCCGTCTCGGGGTGTGCCTTCTTTTGCAAAAGAACACGCAGACAGGAGAACATTGCGTTTTCTTTTAAGTTCTTCTTCTTGAGGAGTGTCTCTGCTTTCTTGCTTGCAGCAGGAAGGTCGGAAAGCAGTATGGACACTCCGTAGAGGAAGTTGCTGAGATCGTAGTTGAAGGCAGGGCTGCCGTTATTCCTCAATGATGCGTACATCATTTTGTATGCTTCATTCGCACGTCCATTCTGTAATGCCTCGCAGGCCGTCAGCAGGAGGTGTGGATGCGATGTAGGAGACATCATAGCCTTGTGAGCTGCAATGTCGCCGTTGAGCAGGAAGTGATGATAGAGAATCAGAGCGTCGCGTATGGAATCGAGGTACAACTGTTCCTTTTCACTTACCTTACGGTCTGACAGTGCCAGGAGGTGTTCATAGTCCTCCTGTTGCAGGAAACGGAAGTTCTCTGCTTTCTTCACCTCCGCCCATATCAGTTCACCTGTAATGGTGATGTTCAGTGCATCGAAGAAGTCCTTGAAGAGTCTGTTCTTAATCAGTGGTGAGAGAAAATTGAGCGGAATTCCCTCCAGGATCTGTCTGCCCATTTTCTGCTTCATCATTTCCCATATCTCCAGGGCTATGCGCTGCTCGTCGGCATCAGGTGGAACAACGGGGAAGTCATCCATGTCCTGGAATACGGCGAGTCTGTCGGGAAAGGCACGGCAATAGGCATTGAGGGCTTTCGTGAGAAGGCAGTAGCTGTCCTTCAGCTTGCTCTTGTCATACGACCATTTTGGTTTTGTTGACTCCACGGCAACCTTGAAAATCCTCTCTACATCGTCCATCGAAGTGTGCGCAATGACAGCACAACACTTGAAGTCGCTGAGATGGGCGGAGTAATAATATGAACCGGAATTTCTCAGTGGTTCACCTGTCATCCAGCCTTTTTCGATATAATAGGTGGTACACTCCGTTGCGTCCATCTTACGGTAACCGCTCTGTGCCGAGAATTCCGTCATGCTGAAGTAGTCCTCTATGCCAGTGAATGCCATGAACCGGAGCAGGTCTATTCTTGCGTTATATGCCAAACGTGCGCGTTGCTGTTTCTCTGCTTCTTTATCTTTTGCCGTACGTGCCATTGATTTTTCTTTTTCTTCGCTTCCTTGTAATACGGAAAAGTCCCTGACGTTGTTTGCGCCAGGGATTTTTCCTTTTGTCAGTTAATTAATGCTAATAGCTTACAGTGTGTATTTATACATCACGAAGGCGTGCTCAGGGATTGTGATCTGTCCCTTCTTCAGTGCCTTTACGGTCTCCTTCTTTGGAGAGACAGGGTGCTTGTCGTAGTTGTTCTCTGCATCGAGATCGCCCTGAAGGATTGTCTTCTCCATCTTTGGCTTGATGCCCTTGAAGCGGGAGAGGTCAACGGTGGCATTGACAGGAGCGTCGGTGTAGTTGGCAACCTTCACGAAGAGCTCGCGTGTCTTGACGTTGAGTACAACGGACTGTCCGAGGTACTTGTCGTCGTAGCCGTCGATCTTCACGCAGTCGCCGTAGTAGTACTGACCTGCCGACTCACCGAACATCTGCTGTACGTAGTAAGAACAGGTGAAGTATGGACGCTCGTTGTCGAAGTAGATCATGTCTGGATTCCAGTTGGTGTTGTGCTTGTAGGCAAAGAGTGGAGCGTATGAAGACATCGTAACGACGTCGCCGTTGCGCTCTACACGCATGAGGTAGAGAGCCTCTGCGAGTGCATCGCCAAACTGGTTCATCTGACCGTGTGCCTTGTCCTGAACGGAGTACTCACCGAGATAAACCTTTGTCTTGCGGTCGCGTGGGTATGAGTCGTACTGCTTGCCCTCAAGGAACATGTTGCGTGGGTCGTAGTAGTGCTCGTCGATGATGTCGAGACCTATCTCCTCAGCAAGCTTCCAGCCAGCCTCGTAGTCAGGGTTGCCCTTGTGTGAACCAGGACCAGCTGTACCAACGATGACGATGTTTGGATAAGCCTTGCGCACCTTATTATATATATACTTGAAGCGCTCAGCGAACTCCGGAGTAATCTTCTCCTCGTTGCCGATGCCGAGGTACTTGAGGTTGAAAGGCTTTGGATGGCCTGCCTCTGCACGTACCTTACCCCACTTGGTGTTAACGTCGCCGTTAGCCCACTCTATGAGGTCAAGGGCATCCTGTGCCCAGCGCTCCATGTCGTCCATAGGCCATGCCTTCTGTGCCTGCTCCGGCCACATGCCCCAACCGCCGTTGACGCCCTGACAGCTTACGCCGCAAGGAAGGATTGGGAGAGGTTCCATCTTCATGTCCTCACAGAGCTGGAAGTACTCGAAATAGCCTATCTCCATTGACTGACCGTAGCCCCATGTGTTCTTCAGAGCCTTACGCTGCTCCTTTGGACCTACGGTGTTCTTCCAGTGGTATGTGTTCCAGAAACCATCGCCACCACCATGTACTACGCAACCGCCAGGGAAGCGCATGAAGCGTGGGTGGAGTCCTTCGAGAGCCTCTGCGAGGTCCTTACGGATGCCGTGGCCGTGGTATGTGTCCTGTGGCATGAGCGATACCATGTCAACATCGACCTCACCCTCGTTGATGAGGAGGATGCGGAGTACTGCCTCCTTGCTGTCCTTTGCAGAAGTGAGGGTAGCCTCGTACTTCTTCCATGCACCGTCAACGGTGAGTGTGGTGTCAGCGAGGATGTCGCCACCCTCCTTGCCCCATCCCTTCTCAGGAGTGAGGAGCACGATGCGCATCTGCTTAGCGCCCGATGTGCGGAAGAATGCGGAGAAGTCATACTTGGCACCCGCCTTGACGTTCATGCCGTTGTAACCCTCGTTCTGCATGCCTACGCCGTTCCATCCGGCGAAGTCCTTGTAGTGGCCTATGCGCTCAGCGTGGATGCGCATGTATGTAGGGTTGTTAGGGTGGATGGTGTTATCCATGCGAGCCTGCAGGTAGCCGGCAGAGTGACCAGGGCGCATGAACTTCCACTTGGTGCCTGGTCCCCAGTCGTCGCGGATGGTGTTGTTGTACTCGAAAGAACCGTTCTGCACGAGGTTGGCGTTGAGACCGCCGTCGGCAGCACTGCTGATATCCTCGAAGAAGATACCGATGAGTTCGTCACTGATCTGCTTGCCACCCTGTGGCGCAGTCATTGGCTTCTGAGCCGCCATGAGGCTCAATGAAGATGCGAGCATCGCTGTCGCAAGAAGTGTTTTTTTCATTATTGTTTTGGTTGGTTAGACAATATGTTTGTGCAAAGGTAATGTTTTTTTTTGTTATTTGCAACAGATTGTACTATTTTTCTTGTAATTTTATTCTATACCTGTAAATTTCACCGTGCCTCCTGCCTGCTTCGTTGAGAAGTAGCATGCCGCAAAGCGTGTGCCCATGAATAGTCGGCGGTAGTCGAAGCGCATCCTGAACGCCTTGCCGATGGACTTCCATGACTTGCCCTTGTCGGTGCTGTAGGCGAACGTCGCAATATCCCTGCCTGGCATGAAGTCGCAGCTGATGGCGATGCGAACGTCCTTCAGGGCAGAGGCCTTCAGCGCGATGCGCTCTTCGTTCTTGCGGTCAACGGCGGTGATAGCCTTCGTATCGTTCGTCAGCTGTACGCTCTCCTCTACGTATTCGAGGAACGCCTTGCCGTTCTCCTTTTTAATATATACGGCAGCGGCATCGCCGTTGAAGGCAGAGAAGCCTGCCACGTCGCCGTCCTTTATCTTAGAAGCATCGATGGAGATGGTATCGGAGCATGATGGTCCCCATGTGCGCCATGTCAGCGTGTTGCGTGCATCGAAGATGCTGCTTGCCGTCTGGCTTGTCTTCAGCGTCACCCATGCGCCCGGCTGTGTCAGTGAGCCTGTCGCGGTGGTGATGTCCTCACGTATGAAGTTGTGGTTCCATTGGAAGTCTGGCTTCACGTTGGTGGTTGTTGGGTGTTGGGTGGTGGCAACGGAAACACTGTTGCCAACATTGTTCGCGGTGGATAGGGTGCCGTAGTCGTCGTAGAGGCTTACGGTAGCAGGGATCTTGCCGTCGCCGTTGGTGCCGAGGAGTGGCCATCCGTCAATCCATGAGCACGGCTCTATGGTGAGGATGCGACCTACCGCACCTCTGTCCTGGAATATCACGCCGTACCATTCTCCGTGCTTACCGTCCACGATGGTGCCCTGACCAGCGTAGGGGAACCCTCCGAAGTCACTCTTCAGCATCACCTTCGACTCGTAAGGTCCTTCGATGTTCCTGCTGCGATAGCATATCTCCTGGCGACCGGTGCGAGGCCATGAGATGCAGAGGAGGTAGTACATGCCGTCGTGCTTTATAACACGGCTGCCCTCATGCAGTCCCTCTGGCTTGCCTTTCAGTTCGAGAGTCTTCCTGATGCCGCCCGGCTTCTCTGCGGTGAGATCGGCGTTGAGTTCCACGAGCTTTATGTTGCCACTGCCGGAGAAAACATACACCCTGCCGTCATCGTCGAAGAAGAGCGACGAGTCATGGTATGCCGGCAGTCGGCTATGCAGCGTCCAGCCCTTCGCGGGGTCGTCGGTCTTGAAGACCATGGATTTGTGAGGGTCATCGTTAGCCACGAATAGTGCCCAGAATGTTCCGTTGTTGTAGCGGAGAGTCGTTGCCCACTGTCCACGTCCATAGACCGTTCCCTCCTTGAGGTCATAGCGTGGCGTATCCTTGATGGCGTCGGTGAGGTATGACACCACCTCCCAGTTCACGAGATCCTTACTCCTCATGATAGGACCACCGGGGAAAAGGTGCATCGTCGTTGTCACGAGGTAGTAGTATTCGCCCACGCGTATGATGTCCGGGTCGGGATAGTCCGCCCACATCAGCGGATTGGCAAGTGTTATCTTCCCAGCATCCTCGGTGGAAGCAGGTAGCTGCGCATGGCAAACTGAGAATAGAGAGTTGAGAATTGAGAATTGCAGGGCGAAGATCGCCACTAAAGCATAAAGCCTGTTCATATCGTTTAAGTCGTTTAAATTTTCATGCTGCAAAGGTAAGAATTTTCTTTATTTTTATTTTTATCAGCAATACCATAAACCTTTTATTCTGTATCATTGTTTTATTTTGCATTTGACTTGCAAAAAGAAATTTGTACTTTTGCAGCGGATTTTTTTACAAAAACTACATATTTTATGATAAGAAGAGACATTTATTGTTCCCTCCTGCTTGTGCTCTGCATGGCCATTGTTGCGTCGTGCGGAAAGAAGTCGCATGGGCATGAGGAAGGTGATGCAGAGGAGCATCACGACCACGACGAGATAGTGCTGGCTCCGGAGAAGGCAAAGGCTGCTGGGGTAATGGTAGAGACGATAAAGGCAGGTACGTTCCATGGCGTGATACACACTAGCGGCAAGGTGATGGCGGCATCGTGCGACGAGACTACGGTGGTGGCAACCATCAGTGGTCGTGTGGGCTATAGGGGGCATGTCAGCGAAGGTCTGAAGGTGTCGAAAGGCGCAACGCTCTTCACCATAACGTCTGCCGGCATGCAGGTGGCTGACGGCGACCCCGTACAGCGTGCGAAGATAGAATATGAACGCGCGGAGAGAGACTATGCCCGTGCGCAGCTTCTCGTGAAGGACAAGATAGTCAGCGAGAAGGACCTCGCCGTGGCGAAGGCGGAGTATGAGGCGGCAAGGCTGACATACACTACTGTGCAGCACACTCGCAGCGCAGGAGGCGTCATAGTGTCGGCTCCGCGTGGGGGATACATCAAGCAGTGCCTCGTCAACGAGGGTGACTACGTTGAGGCGGGACAGCCTCTCGCCATCATCACGCAGAACCAGCATCTGTACCTCCGTGCCGAGGTGCCTGAGCGTGAGTTCGGCGAGCTCAACCGCATACGCTGTGCTAAGTTCCGCACGAGCTACAGCCAGAAGCTGTACGACATCACCGACATGGGCGGACACATACAGTCGTACGGTCGTTCGGCAGAGGTCAACAATTCGTATATCCCCGTAATCTTTGAGTTCAACAACACCGGCGATGTGGTGCAGGGGTCATACGCAGAGATATTCCTCATCACCGACGACCGCAAGAACGTTATCACCGTGCCTCTCACCGCACTGACGGAGGAGCAGGGGCTGCACTACGTCTATATACAGATTGACGAGGAGGGCTACCGCAAGCAGGAGGTGACGCTGGGCGAGAGCGATGGCGACAGGGTGGAGATACTCTCTGGCGTGAAGGCTAACGACAGGGTTGTCGTGAAGGGTGCGATACAGGTAAAGCTCGCTTCTGCCTCCAATGCCATACCGGCTCATAACCATAGCCACTAGAGAATGGAAAATGGAGAATGGAAAATTGGAAATGGAAAGTTGAGCTTCGCCTCAAAAAGTAAGATTAAAGATTCTTCTGATTGATACAAATAATTGATGGATTTATGTTAAACAAGATAATAAAAATCTCACTGCATAACAGGATTATGGTGCTGGTGGCGGCGGTTCTCGTTGTCATCGGTGGCATGTATTCTGCATACAAGACGGAGGTCGATGTGTTTCCAGACCTCAATGCCCCTACCGTGGTCATCATGACGGAGGCTGGCGGCATGGCGACGGAAGAGGTGGAGCAGATGGTGACGTTCCCGATAGAGACGGCGGTGAACGGCAGCACCGGTGTGCGCAGAGTCCGCTCGCAATCCACCAACGGCTTCTCCGTCGTATGGGTGGAATTTGACTGGGGTACAGATATTTACCTCGCACGCCAGATCGTAAGCGAGAAACTTGCTACGATAGCGGAGCAGATGCCTGACGGCGTTAGCAGTCCTGTGCTCGGACCTCAATCGTCGATTCTCGGCGAGGTGATGATTGTTAGTCTTACGAGCGACAGCACGTCGCTGCTTGACCTCCGCACGTATGCCGACTGGGTGATACGTCCGCGTCTTCTGTCAACGGGCGGTGTGGCGCAGGTCAGCGTTCAGGGCGGTGACATCAAGGAGTACCAGATTCTTATCAACCCCGGCAAGATGCGGCATTTTGGAGTCACGCTGTCTGACGTCATGAGCAGCACGCGCGGCATGAACAAGAACACCAACGGCGGTGTGAGATATGAGTTCGGAAACGAGTATATCATACGCGGCATAACGTCAACAAACGACATCGACAGACTTGAGGCATGCATCGTAAAAGCCGATGACAAAGGTACGATAACGCTTGCCGACATTGCCGACATCAGGGTGGGCAGCCAGTCACCAAAGCTTGGTGTGGCGAGTGAGAAGGGTCGCCATGCCGTACTTCTGACGGTAACGAAGCAGCCGGACACCAGCACGCTGGACCTCACTGCGCAGCTCGACAAGGCAACAGAAGAGATGAAGGAGAACCTTCCGTCGGATGTGCACATCTCCACCGACATCTTCCGTCAGGCGGACTTCATAGAGAGCAGCATCGACAATGTCAGGAAATCGCTCATAGAGGGTGCCTTCTTCGTCGTTCTGGTGCTGATGCTATTCCTTGCCAACGTGCGCACCACGGTAATCTCGCTCGTTACGATACCACTCTCCTTCCTCGTTGCCATGATAGTGCTCAACCTGCTGGGTATCAGCATCAACACCATGACGCTCGGCGGTCTTGCCATAGCCATAGGCTCGCTGGTGGATGATGCCATAGTGGATGTGGAGAATGTGTATAAACACCTGCGCCACAACCGCATGTTGCCGGAAGAGGAGCGCGTGCCAATAATAAAACTGGTGTATGATGCCTCACGTGAGGTTCGCATGCCGATACTCAACTCCACGTTGATTATCATAGTATGCTTTGCGCCGCTGTTCTTCCTCAGTGGCATGGAGGGCAGGATGCTGATACCGCTCGGCATAGCCTTCGTCACGGCACTCTTCGCATCAACCCTCGTAGCCCTCACGCTGACACCGGTGTTGTGCAGCTATCTGCTGGGAAATAGCAGGGCAGAGATGCCAAACGAGGCATTCGTGGCGGTATGGCTGAAGAAGTATTACCACCGTGCACTGCTGTGGGTTCTGGGACATACCCGTATGGTGCTGTGCTCCACGCTGTCGCTCGTCGTTCTCGCCGCAGTAATCTTCGTAATGCTCGGCAGCAGTTTCCTGCCAAAGTTCAATGAAGGCTCGTTCACTATAAACATCTCCTCGCTCCCTGGCATCTCGCTTGACGAAAGCGACTCCATCGGAATGCGTGCGGAACGCCTGCTACTGCAGATTCCAGAGATAAGTACCGTAGCCCGCAAGACGGGTAGGGCAGAGCTCGATGAACATGCCCTTGGCGTGAATGTCAGCGAGATAGAGGCTCCGTTCACCCTTGGCGAGCGACCATATCAGGAGGTTCTCAGCGATGTGCGCCAGCGTCTGTCTATTCTTGCCGGTGCCAATATAGAGATAGGTCAGCCTATATCACACCGCATCGATGCCATGCTCTCCGGCACTCAGGCAAGCATCGCCATCAAGCTGTTCGGCTCCGACCTCAACAGGATGTTCACCATCGGCAACCAGATAAAGGAGGCCTGCGAGGATGTTGATGGCATTGCCGACCTCAACGTGGAGCAGCAGATAGAACGCCCGGAACTGAAGATCATCCCTCGCAGGGAACTGCTGGTGCGCAACGGCATCTCGCTGCCAGAGTTCAACGAGTTCCTTGCCGTGAGCCTTTCGGGCGAGGTGGTGTCGCAGGTCTATGAGGCAGGCCGTGCCTTTAACCTCGTTGTCAAGGCAGACGGCTACGACGATATCAAGGACCTCATGATAGACACCCACGACGGCAGGAAGGTAGCACTATCTGACGTTGCCGATATCATATCGAGTGCCGGTCCCAATACCATCAACAGGGAGAACGTGCAGCGTAAGATCGTCATCTCTGCCAATACCTACGGCAGGGCATTGAGCGACGTCGTTGATGACATCAAGGAGGTCATAGGCGAGAGGGTGCAGCTGCCAGAGGGCTACCGCATAGAATACGGCGGACAGTTTGAGAGTCAGGAGAATGCTAGCCGTGTGCTCTATGCCACCTGTGCCCTTGCCGTCGCCATCATCTTCGTGCTGCTCTACATGCAGTTCCGCAGCAGGAAGGAGGCCGGCGTTATACTCCTCAACCTTCCTTTGGCACTCATCGGCGGCATCTTCGCACTGCTGCTGACGACGGGCGAGGTAAGCATCCCTGCGATAATAGGTTTCATCTCGCTCTTCGGCATCGCCACACGCAACGGCATGCTGCTCATTACGGAGTACAAACGTCTGCGGACGGAGGAGGGCAGGACGGTGCGCGAGGCTGTCGTCGAGGGTTCCCTGTCACGACTCAACCCAATCCTCATGACGGCGCTGACATCCGCCCTGGCACTCATTCCGCTGGCACTGGGCGGCGACCTGCCCGGCAACGAGATACAGTCGCCGATGGCAAAGGTCATTCTCGGCGGTCTCATAAGCTCTACATTACTCAACGCATTTATCATTCCTATAGTATATGAAAAGATTTCTCGTAGTGACGTCGCTGCTGCTGGCACTGAATAACGCCTTTGCAGACAATGACATAGACGCCATCCTCAGTCAGGTGGCACAGAACAATCTCACCCTCAAAGCCTTGAAGCATGAGGGCGAGGCACAGGTGCAGGACCTTAAGGCAGCCAACGTGCTGGGAGGTCCGTCGGTGGAGTATTCGCCATTCTTCAAGAAAGCCTACGGCGGCGTTGCGGAGAGTGAACTGGTGGTCAGTGAGGAGATAGAGTTTCCCACAAAATATGCCGCACGCCGCAAGCAGGCATCGCTGCATAGGGAGACAACGGAACAGTCTTATAACAAGGAACGCAGGGACATCCTGCTTCGGGCAAAGCTGCTGTGCCTCGACATGATACGCGTGAACCAGACCGTCGGCATGCTTCAGCAGCGCATGGAGGGCAGCAACACTCTGAAGCAGATGTACGAGAAGCGCATGGAGGCAGGCGATGCCAACATTCTTGAACTCAACAAGGTGGATCTGGACCGCATGGAGACCGGCATGCTTCTCAGCGAGATGCAGAACGAGCGCCTACTGCTTTTGCAGCAGCTACAGGAGCTTAATGGCGGTAAGCCTATCGACGTCCAAATGACGGATTTCCCGGAAGAGGATCCTGTCGGGGATTATGACACGTTCGCAAGGCTTGCCCTTCTCTCCGATGCCGACATCCAGACGGCAGAGGCCTCGTTGCGCTCTGCCATGCATGATGTCAGCATAGCTCGAAAAGAGTGGCTGCCGAACATCACCATGGGCTACCGCCGCAATACAGAGCTGCAGGAGCAGGTCAACGGCATCCTCGTTGGCGTCAGCTTCCCCGTGATGGGCAACGGCAACAAGGTCAGGGCGGCACGCAACCGTCAGAAGAGTGCGGAGCTGCAGGTGGAGCAGCTCCGCCTTGAGAAGGAGACGGCTCTCCGCTCATGCTATCAGCAGCTGGTGGGGCTTCAGCAGGTGCTCGACCACAGCGACGTGAAGATGATGCAGGAGACTCTCGGGCTTCTCTCCAAGGCGTTGCAGCATGGTGAGATCTCTGCGTTGCAGTATTACACGGAGATCAACAGCATCTACGAGAAACTTCAGCGGCATATCGACGTACACTGCCAGAGTGCGAAGCTTATGGCGGAACTGAAGAAGCACGAACTCCATTAGGGGCTCGTGCTTCTCCTGACTTCATCACTTTTCTGCGCTATGTGATGGCGCAGAAAAGTGATGAAGTCAGGACTGGCAATTATGCTTATTTGTATAGGGGACGGAATACGTGATTCTTTAGTAAAGGAGAACGGCTGGCGATAACTATCGCCGGCTGTTCTCCACTGCCTTGACTTTCTTGAAGAGTTCTGAGGCGAAGACGAGGTCGTTGAGGTCCTCGTTGGTGGCGGACATTACCATCGTCTTGTCGCCCTCCCAGCCCTTGCGACCCTTGCAGATGAAGATGATGTTGTCGCCGATGCCCATAACGGAGTTCATGTCGTGGGTGTTGATGATGGTTGTCATGTTGAACTCCTCGGTGATGCCGTGGAGTAGCTCGTCGATGACGAGGGACGTCTTAGGGTCGAGACCAGAGTTGGGCTCGTCGCAGAAGAGGTATTTGGGATTGAGGGCTATGGCACGGGCTATTGCCACACGCTTCTGCATACCGCCGGAGATTTCGCCAGGGTACTTTTGTTCTGCACCGTTGAGGTTTACGCGGTCGAGACATTCCATGGCTCGCTTCGTGCGTTCGCGGAGTGTCATGCTGGAGAACATGTCGAGTGGGAACATCACGTTCTCGAGTACCGTCAGCGAGTCGAAGAGTGCTGCCGACTGGAATATCATGCCCATCTCGCGGCGCATGTGTATCTTCTCCTCCTTCGACATCTTGACGAAGTTGCGACCGTCGTAGAGTATCTCGCCCTTGGTAGGTGTGAAGAGTCCTACGATGTTCTTCATCAGGACCGTCTTGCCGGAGCCGGATTGTCCGATGATGAGATTCGTCTTGCCACTCTCGAAGGTGGCATTGATGTCGATGAGCACCTCCTTGTCACCGAAGGACTTATGCAGATTCTTTATTTCTATCATGATGTTCTAACTGAGTAGTTGTGTGAGGAATACGTCGGCAAAGAGTATGATGATGCTGGAGTTGACCACAGCGGAGGTGCTTGCCTTACCGACCTCCACGGAACCTCCCTCTACGGTGTAGCCGCAGAAGGATGAGACGCTTGCTATGATGAATGCGAAGACGATACTCTTGATGATGGACATCCATACGAACCATGGGTTGAAGGAGTGCTGCAGTCCTGCGGTGAGGTCGTCGGGCGAGATGATATGCCCTATGAATGCCGTGGCGTAGGCTCCGATGATACCCATGACGTCTGCGAAGATTACGAGGCATGGCATGAGTGTTATGAGTCCGAGTATCTTCGGCAGTATGAGGTAGTTAGCAGAGTTGACACCCATGATGTCGAGGGCATCGATCTGCTGTGTGACGCGCATACTGCCGAGCTCTGATGCAATGTTGCTGCCTACCTTGCCGGAGAGGATGAGACACATGATGGAGGATGAGAACTCCAGGAGCATAATCTCACGCGTTGTGTAGCCGCTGACCCACTGTGGCATCCATGGCGACTGGATGTTGAGTTTTATCTGTATGCAGATGACGGCACCGATGAAGAAGGATATGAGCAGTACGATGCCTATGGAGTCAACGCCGAGCTGCGACATCTCCTTGACATACTGCTTCATGAACATGCGCCAGCGATCGGGGATGGCGATGCTGCGACCCATGAGGATGATGTAGGAGCCGAGGATGCGGAGGTAGTTGAATGGGAATATCATTTTTTTTTTGGGTTCTTTGGTTCTTTGGGTGTGCGGTTCGTACGGTTGTACGGTTTTGGGGGGTGTACTGTTTGTGCAGTACCACAAAATCTGTGCAAAGGTACGAAATAATTATGAATTTCACAACATGGAGAGGCTATGTAATGGTTAAATTGCTTTAATATGTATATAAAATAGGTGTAAGAGTGCCTGTATGTCATTTTTTTTTCGTACCTTTGCACAAAATTTACGTGTAACAAATATAAAATCTAAAAAAATATGGCATCATTTATCACAGACAAGGTTGTAATGGAGGGAATCACGTTTGACGACGTGCTGTTGATCCCTGCTTATTCAGAAGTTCTTCCACGCGAAGTATCACTTGAGACAAAGTTCTCACGTAACATTGACTTGAAGATACCATTCGTGACGGCAGCCATGGACACCGTAACAGAGGCTCCTATGGCTATTGCCATCGCTCGTGAAGGTGGTATCGGCGTTATCCACAAGAATATGTCCATCGAGGAGCAGGCTCGTCAGGTGGCTATCGTAAAGCGTGCCGAGAACGGTATGATCTATGACCCTGTAACCATCAAGCGCGGCAAGACCGTGAAGGATGCTCTTGATATGATGGCGGAATATCATATCGGTGGCATTCCTGTTGTTGATCGCGAGAACAAACTCGTCGGTATCGTGACAAACCGCGACCTGCGCTTCCAGACCGACGGCTCACGTCTCATCGACGAGGTAATGACAAGCGAGAACCTTATCGTTACTCATCAGAAGACAGACCTTGAGAACGCAAGCAAGATTCTCCTTGAGCACAAGATTGAGAAACTCCCTGTAGTGGATGATGAGAACCACCTCCTCGGACTTATCACATATAAGGACATCACTAAGGCTGCTGATAAGCCAATGGCATGTAAGGATGCCAAGGGCCGTCTGCGCGTTGCTGCAGGTGTTGGCGTTACTGCTGATACCTTCCAGCGTATGGAGGCACTCGTAAATGCAGGTGTTGACGCTATCATCATTGATACTGCACATGGTCACTCTAAGGGTGTTATCGACAAGGTTAAGGAGGCAAAGGCTGCATTCCCGGATGTTGACATCGTTGTTGGTAACATCGCAACCGGTGAGGCTGCAAAGATGCTTGTTGAGGCTGGCGCTGACGCAGTGAAGGTGGGTATCGGCCCTGGTTCTATCTGTACTACACGGGTCGTTGCAGGTGTCGGCGTGCCACAGCTCTCTGCTATCTACGACGTGGCAAAGGCTCTCGAAGGTACCGGTGTGCCTCTCATTGCTGATGGCGGTCTCCGCTATTCCGGTGATGTGGTTAAGGCTCTCGCTGCTGGTGGCTACTGCGTGATGATGGGATCTCTCGTTGCAGGTACCGAGGAGGCTCCTGGCGACACCATCCTCTACAATGGCCGTAAGTTCAAGTCATACCGTGGCATGGGTTCTCTGGAGGCAATGGAGAAGGGTTCTGCCGACCGTTATTTCCAGGGTGGTGTGAAGGAGACAAAGAAGCTCGTACCAGAAGGTATCGCTGGACGTGTTCCTTACAAGGGAACTGTTCAGGAGGTTATCTATCAGATGGTTGGCGGTCTCCGTTCAGGTATGGGCTACTGCGGTGCTGACTGCATCGAGAAGCTCCACGATGCCAAGTTTACACGTATCACCAACGCAGGTATGCTGGAGTCACATCCACATGAGGTTATCATCACTAGTGAGGCTCCTAACTACAGCCGCCCACAGTAAACCGCAAAACCACACAACCGTAAAACCGTACAACCGTACAATCGAATGAAGACGTTTTTCTTAGGAATAATGGCAATGGTAGCATCCTGTGCAATGGCGCAGGATGCAGACCCTGTCATCATGACCATCAACGGCAAGCCCGTGCTCAGATCAGAGTTTGTATATTCGTACAACAAGAACAACGGCGAGGACGTTATTGACCACAAGACGGTGGAAGAGTACGTGGAACTTTTCGTCAACTACAAGCGTAAGGTGGAGGCAGCTCTCGATGCTCACCTCGATACTCTTACGTCGTATAACAAGGAGTTTCGTCAGTATCGTGACCAACAGTTGCTGCCATCACTCGTCAGCAATGACGACATAGAGAAGGAGACAAAGAAAATCTACGACCAGACGGCAAAACGTATCGGTCCTGACGGTCTCGTAGATGTTGCTCATATCCTGCTGCGTGTTCCGCAGAATGCGGAGGAGGATGATAAGGCAAAGGCAGAACAGCGTGCCGACTCTATCTACAACGCCATCATGAAGGGCGCAGACTTCGCAGAGCTCGCAAGGACAAAGAGCGAGGATCCGGGCAGCGCGCGCAATGGTGGCCGCATAGGTCAGATAGAGCACGGACAGACGCTGGAGGTCTTCGATAAGGCTGCCTTCGCGCTGAAGGACGGCGAGGTGTCAAAACCAGTACTCTCTGAGGTGGGCTATCACATCATCAAGATGATAGAGCATAAGCAGTTCCCTCCGTTTGACAGCGTTCACCAGGATATCCTGCAGTTCATCGAAAAGCGTAACATCCGCGATGCCATCGCCAGGGAGCGCGTTAAGAATATGGCTGCTGCTGCCGGCAAGACAGAGATGGAGATGATGGATGCCATCGCTGACTCTGCATCTGTTGCTGATGCTGACACGAAATACCTCATCAAGGAGTACCATGACGGTTTGCTGCTCTACGAGATAAGCAACCGCGAGGTATGGGAGAAGGCTGCACAGGATACCAAAGGTCAGGAGGCTTTCTTTAAGAAGAACAAGAAGAAATACACCTGGGATGCTCCACGTTTCAAGGGTATAGCATACCATACACGTGACATCGCGGACGTTGAGGCTGTCAAGAAGAGCCTCAAGGGCAAGAGTTTCGACAAATGGGTTGACATCCTGCGTACCACCTTCAACAAAGACTCCGTATTGCGCATTCGTGTAGAGAAGGGCGTCTTCAAGAAGGGTGACAACGGACTTGTTGACAAGAACGAGTTTGGCGTTGCCGATGCTAAGGTGAAGGAGATAAAGGACTTCCCTAACACCGCTACCTATGGTAAGGTGATAAAAACTCCAGAGGAGATGAGTGATGTAAAGGCTGCTGTCATTGCTGACTATCAGGACGCTATGGAGAAGGACTGGCTGAAGCAGCTCGCCGCACGTTACCCTTTCACTCTTAATAAAGAAGTCTTGGCAACCGTCAAGGAGGAGAAGTAATACTCGCGTACATTATATATAATATATATGAGCATAACAAAGAAACTATTTTTTGCTGCCATGTCGTTAGCAACCCTCGCCGTTGTTTCGGTGAAGGCTGACGGAGACGGCAATGCGGAGACGGCAGGCGCTGTTGTTGCAGATAGCATTGCTGCTGCAGATAGCACTGCTGCCGATAGTGTTGCAAAGAAGGTGGCAGGCATCCCGAACCCAAACTTTATCGATGCCGTAGTGTGGGTAGTAGGCGACGAGGCTATATTGCGTTCAGACATTGAGGTACTGCGAATGCAGGCCGAAGAGGAGGGCGTGAAGTGGGCTGGCGATCCTGACTGCCGCATACCGGAGCAGATTGCCGTTCAGAAACTCTTTGTCAACCAGGCTGCCATCGATAGTGTCGAGGTGACAGAAGCCGAGATATCCCAGGGCGTGGAACAACAGATCAACGGCTGGATACAGATGATCGGTTCCAAGGAAAAGCTTGAGGAATATCGTAAGCAGAGCATTGCGCAGATGCGTGCTGACCTTCACGATGAGTATAAGAATCGTGAACTGGCACAGCGTATGCGTAAGAAACTCGTTGAAGACGTGAATGTCACACCGGCAGATGTCCGTAGCTATTTCCGTGATATGCCTCAGGATAGCCTGCCTTTCGTGCCAACGACGGTAGAGGTGCAGATTATCACCAACGAACCGCGAGTACCTATTGAGGAGATAAACCGCGTTAAGAACGAACTGCGCGACTTCACCAACCGTGTGCATGAAGGAAAGACCTCCTTCGCTACCCTTGCACGTCTCTATTCAGAGGATGAAGGTTCGGCACGTCAGGGTGGTGAGCTGGGATTCACCGGACGTGGTATGCTCGACCCTGCCTTTGCGCAGGTGGCATTCAACCTCACCGACCCCAAGAAGGTTTCGAAGATTGTGGAGTCGGAGTTCGGCTTCCATATCATACAGCTCATTGAGAAGCGTGGCGACAAACTCAACTGCCGCCATATTCTGCTGAAGCCACGTGTATCGCAGGAGGCTATCAATAAGACCATGACGCGAATGGACTCTATCGCTGCCGACATACGTAACAATGTGTTCCCATTCGAGGAGGGCGCTACGTTCATCTCTGACGACAAGGATACGAAGAACAACCGTGGACTTATGTCTAACGTTACGGAGGAGGGACGTACCTCAAAGTTCGAGATGAAGGACCTGCCAACAGAGGTGGCACGTGTCGTTGACACTATGAAGGTGGGACAGATCTCGGCACCTTTCACTATGGTCAATGCCCGAGGCAAGAAGGTCTGCGCCATCGTGAAGCTAAAGAATAGGACGGAAGGCCATAAGGCAATGATCTCTGAGGACTTCCAGATACTCAGCAATATAGTGCTCGAAAAGGAGCGAGAGAAGACAATCCGTAAGTGGGTGCAGAATAAGATAAAGAACACTTACGTGCGTATCCCTGAGGACTTCAAAGGTCGCGACTTCGAGTACGAAGGCTGGATACGGTAGGAGTCTTCAAATTGAAAAATGGATAATTGAAAATTGTGATTACGTAATGGCGTGATTCATATTTGTCTGTAATTTGAATATAGCAAATCATCATAATACACTAAACTGGCACAGAATTATAACATTTATAGTTCTGTGTCTTTTTGGCTGCATACTCGCCTTCTCCGTAAGACCGAAGGGTAAGAGTGCGGGACGTAAGGCAAGGACTGCACGCAATGCGGAGAAGCAGAACCCGAAGGTGTATCTGCAGCATGCCGACATCCTCAACTACGACATCTACGGACCGCATCCTGATGCGCAGTTCGTAAAGGGAAAGGTGTATTTCATACATAAGGGCATGCACCTCACCTGCGACAGTGCTTACTTCTACGAGGCAACAAACTCCTTTGAGGCGTTCGGACATGTGAAGATGTGGCAGGGCGATACCCTCACCCTCGTCAGCGAGAAGGGATATTACGACGGCAATAACGAGATGGCGCATGCGTGGGAGAACGTAATCCTCACGCATCGTAAAGAGAAGCTCTACTGCGACACCCTTGACTTCGACCGTATCTATAACATTGCGGATGCTTATGGCGCGGCGGGCATCAAGCTGACGAAGGACAATGATGTGCTGACGGCGGACTGGGGACGACATTTCATGGACACCGACCACTCGGAGTTCTACTATAACGTGGTGCTGACGAATGACAAGGGTCTGCGCATCGATTCCGACACGATGTTCTACTACAACAAGACATCGATGGCGCATGTCATGGGACCATCGGTCATTCATTCCAACAGCAGCATAACCCATACCACCAACAGTTTCTATAACACAAAGACGGAGAGGTCGGAGCTCTTCGACCGTTCTACAGTATATAGCGGCGAGAAGCAGATTACTGCCGACAGCCTCTACAATAACGATAAGACCGGCATTAGTGAGGGCTTTGGAAATGTGGTCTATAAGGACACGCTGAACAAGAACATGCTGCTCAGCGACTATGGCTACTACGAGAAGGAGACGGGCTACGGCTATGCTACGAAGAATGCCGTCGGCATAGACTATTCCCAGAAGGGCGATACGCTCTATGTCCATGGTGACACGTTGAAGTTCAAGACCTTCGACA
Source organism: uncultured Prevotellaceae bacterium (assembly GCA_945831805.1). Lineage (GTDB taxonomy): Bacteria > Bacteroidota > Bacteroidia > Bacteroidales > Bacteroidaceae > Prevotella. The sequence goes on along the minus strand of CAMADY010000016.1, from coordinate 17,182 downwards.
TCAACACCGACTCCGTGCGCCGTGAGATCTACGTCTATAACCACGTCCGTGCCTATAGCCATCAGATGCAGGCAGTATGCGACTCCCTCGTCTATCACTCCGTCGATTCCTGCATGACGATGTATAAAGATCCTGTGGTATGGAACGAAGGCAACCAGATTCTCGGGGAGAAGATAAAGGTGTTTTTCAACGACTCCACTATACGTTATGCTGAGGTGCTCTCACAGGCACTCTCCGTGGAACTTATGAGCGACTCCATACACTACAATCAGGTGTCATCGAGGGATATGCGTTCATACTTCGTTGACGGTAAGGTCAAGGAGAACTGGGCTGTCTCTAACGTGAAGCTCGTCTATTACCCTATCGATGATGCCGACTCCACTATCATCGGTCTCAACTACACCGAGACGGACACCATGAAGATGTTCCTCACTCCGCAGAAGACGCTGGAGAAGATATGGATGTGCGCCAATACCGGAGTGCTCTATCCGCTGACGCAGTGTCCGCCGGAGAAGCATTACCTCCCGACCTTCGCGTGGTTCCCGTATATGCGTCCGAAGAATAAGGACGATATCTTCGAATGGAAACCGAAGACCGCCGGCAAGGAACTGAAGGAGGAGAGACGTCGTGAGGCACCAAAGCGAAGAGTTATGCCGAAGATGCAGGAAGAACGGACGCAGTGACCTGTGATTTGATGTGAACTCGCCTTCTGTGCTTCAATTTGCATGTGGGGCGAAGCCCTATTTTCAATTCTCCATTTTCAATTTTCAATTTTCAATTTTAAGCCCGTGGACATAATACAGTTACTACCCGACAGCGTTGCCAACCAGATAGCGGCAGGCGAGGTGATACAGCGCCCCGCCTCCGTCATCAAGGAGTTGGTGGAGAACGCTATTGATGCTGGTGCAAAGAACATACAGGTTCTTGTCTGTGATGCCGGCAAGGCATCGGTGCAGGTCATCGATGACGGTAGTGGTATGTCCGATACTGACGCGCGACTCGCCTTCGAACGTCATGCCACATCGAAGATACGCCAGGCAACAGACCTCTTCTCGCTCCATACCATGGGATTCCGTGGTGAGGCACTCGCCTCCATCGCAGCCGTGGCACAGGTGACATTGCAGACGCGCATGAAGGATGAGGAGGTCGGCACGCGTCTCGTCATAGAAGGCTCACGCGTGGTGGAACAGGAGGTCGTATCATGTCCTGTAGGCTCTAACTTCCTCATCGAGAACCTCTTCTTCAACATCCCGGCACGAAGGAAGTTTCTCAAGTCGAACAACACCGAGATGACGAACATCATACAGGCTTTTGAACGTATCGTGCTCGTCTATCCGGAGGTTAATTTCTCTCTGTATAACAATGGCATGGAGACGATGCAGCTGCGTGCCACCACAACCCATCAGCGCATCCTCGATGTCTTTGGCAAACGTCTCAACCAGCAGCTTCTGCCTCTTGAGACGGAGACGACGCTCTGTAATATCAAAGGCTTCGTGGGCAAGCCGGAGTCTGCTAAGAAGAAGGGCTTCCTACAGTATTTCTTCGTCAACGGCAGGTATATGAAGCACCCGTACTTCCATAAGGCGGTGCTGTCGGCTTTCGACAGGCTGCTGCCCGATGGAGAACAGGTGTCGTATTTCATCTATCTCACCGTCAATCCGGAGGATATCGACGTGAATATCCATCCTGTCAAGACGGAGATAAAGTTCAACAACGAACAGGCCATCTGGCAGATTCTCATGGCGGCGGTGCGCGATGCAGTGGGTAAGTTCACCGACCTCAATACCCTCGACTTCGATGCTGTCGGCAAACCTGACATTCCGGTCTTCTCGCCGGAGAACAATCCGTTCGTTGAGGTGCCGAAGATTGACTTCGACCCGCAGTATAATCCTTTCAATGAGGTCAAGGATGACGATGGCGGCGCGTCATCTCCAAAGACAACCTCACATTCCTCGTATAAGGAACATTCTGCTCCTGCTATTCCCCACAGAACATCCGCCAAGGGATGGGAGGAGATGTTTGGTGGCGACATGTCGGAAGGCAATAGCAATATCAGCGTCAATGCGCCGCAGACAGACCTCTTCAGTCAGGAGCCGGCTGTTGCGACAGGTGGCATGAGGGCTTCTATCCTCTCCTACGACATTCCCGATGAGCACTATCAATATCACGGCAAGTACATCGTAACGCAGATGAACTCCAGCCTCGTTCTTGTCGATCAGAACAGGGCGAGCCAGCGTGTGCTCTACGAAAAGTACATGGCAGACATGCAGGCGCATACTGCCCATACGCAGAAGGTCCTGTTTCCCGACGTGGTGCAGTTCCCACCGTCATATAGCGCTTCCCTGCCAGCTATCCTTGACGACCTTCGTACCCTCGGCTTTGAGATAACAGACCTCGGCGGCGGCAGCTATTCCGTTGCCGGAGTGCCGGCAGGTCTCGGAGGTATGGATCCAGTAAGTCTCGTCAACGATCTCGTGGCAGATGCCATGGAGAGAGGTGGCGCAACGGAGAAGACCGCCATCGTTTCGGAAAGAACAGGATTAGTGGATAGAGGCACAGGTGCTACGGAGCAGTTCAACAGCATCCTTGCCATGTCCCTGGCGCGTAAGGCGGCAACGCCCTACGGCGAGATTCTCTCCAACGCCGACATCGACAAGCTCCTCCGTCAGCTCTTCGACTGCCACTCGCAGCGTTACACCCCCGACGGCAAACTCATCATCGTCACCTTCGACGAAACCGAAATCGATAAACGCTTCGGGTAGATGTGTCTATTTATTTCAGGATAAGACAGATTGCGGGGCATCATGGTTTCATTACCAGATTCTTTACGTCTTTTTGGAAAAGTTGCGGACGCTCGTCGGGTGTCATCAGTGTCATCTTGATGTTGCGGAACTCTATGCCTTCGATGTGCTGTAGCGACCATCCCCATGCAGGCTGTATGCCGTGGGCTGAAGGCTCCGGATAGGTATTCTCGTTGCGTGAGGAGAAGAATGTGTTTCTGCCCCTCTGCTCCTCGTAGTCCTTCATCGTTAGCCCACCGAGATACTGCACCGTGAGGTTGCTGATGAATACGTTGCGTATAGGATTGCCCTCCATACGTTTGCCACAAAGGTACAAATAAAAACTGTAATATGCAACGAGGCGTGATTGATTTTAGTTAAAAAACTTTAATATTTACATTCTTTTGTACCTTTATCCTTTTGTAATTCAGAAAAAAGCAGTACCTTTGCACCCGCTTTGTGAAAAAGATGTTCACAGGCTGCATTCAATGATGTCGTGCAGACCGTTGTGATTAGGCTGCATACGCATCAGAAGGATGTAATAGTTTAACACTCAACAATCACACCAAACAAAACTATGTATTTAGATTCAGCAAAGAAGACAGAGATCTTCGCAGAGTACGGTAAGTCAGCAACAAACACAGGTTCAGCAGAGAGCCAGATTGCACTTTTCTCTTTCCGCATCAAGCACCTCACCGAGCACCTTAAGAAGAACCACAAGGACTACAAGACAGCTCGTTCACTGACTCAGCTTGTTGGTAAGCGTCGTGCACTCCTCGACTACCTCTACGAGCGTGACATCACCCGCTACCGTGCCATCGTTAAGGCTCTCGGTCTCCGTAAGTAATACTTTTTGTATCGTAGTCGATACATTGTGTATCTTACAAGGTAACGAAACAACAATCCCGCATGAGCACTTCAGAAGCTTTTGCGGGATTTTGTTTTTGCGGTTTTGCGGTTTTGCGGTTAGACGGTTTGGCGGTTTATCGGTTTTATGGTTTACCGGTTGACGGCTAGACGAAAAAATGCAGGAGTGGTAACTGTCTGCAATTATTAATTACATTATTAATTACTAATTAAAAATTATGTTCCTATTCACTTCAGAATCAGTATCTGAGGGACACCCAGACAAGGTGTCCGACCAGATCAGTGACGCACTGCTCGACCAGTTCCTTGCCTATGACGACAAGTCACACTGCGCCATCGAGTCTTTCTGTACCACTGGTCAGGTGGTTCTCATGGGCGAGGTAAGCTCACAGGCTTACGTCGATCTGCAGACCATCGCACGTAACACAATCAACAAGATCGGCTATACCAAGTCGGAGTATCAGTTTGACGGCAACTCCTGCGGTATCCTCTCTGCCATTCACGAGCAGAGCCAGGACATCAACCGTGGTGTCTCTCGCGAAGAAGAGGACAACCAGGGTGCCGGCGACCAGGGTATGATGTTCGGTTATGCTACCAACGAGACAGACCGCTATATACCTGTCTCTCTGGATCTTGCACACCTCTTGATGAAGACTCTCGCTGATATCCGCCGCGAGGGAAAGCAGATGACCTATCTGCGTCCGGATTCCAAGTCGCAGGTTACGATAGAGTACAGCGACGAGGGCGTTCCGCAGCGCATCGACACCATCGTTGTCTCTACCCAGCACGACGATTTCGTGAAGCCAACAGACACGAAGACACAGCTTGAGGCTGACGAGGAGATGCTCGCAAAGATCCGCGAGGACGTCATCAATATCCTCATCCCACGCGTTAAGTCGCAGCTGAAGGAGGAGAAGATGCTCGCTCTCTTCAACGACGATATCAAGTATTTCGTAAACCCAACAGGCAAGTTCGTCATCGGCGGACCTCACGGTGACACCGGTCTCACAGGCCGTAAGATTATCGTTGACACCTATGGTGGCAAGGGTGCACATGGCGGTGGTGCGTTCTCTGGCAAGGACCCTTCAAAGGTTGACCGTTCAGCAGCATACGCAGCGCGCTATGTAGCTAAGAACCTCGTTGCTGCCGGCGTGGCAGACGAGTGCCTCGTACAGCTTTCTTACGCCATCGGCGTGGCAGAGCCTGTCAGCGTATATGTAAACACCTACGGCAAGGCAAACGTCAACATGACCGACGGTGAGATAGCAGCAAAGCTGAAGACCCTCTTCGACTTCCGTCCGAAGGCTATCGAACGCACGCTGAAGCTGCGCCAGCCAATATACCTTGAGACGGCAGCCTATGGACACATGGGTCGCCAGTACAAGGTTGTGGAAAAGACGTTCCGCTCCATGTACAACGAGCCGCACGTGAAGACCATGCAGGTAGAGCTCTTCACATGGGAGAAGCTCGATATGGTCGATAAGTTCAAGGCAGCGTTCGTTTAGTTGTTTTGTGGTTTAGTTGTTTTGAGGTTTTGTTGCTTGGATATTTGGATATAATGCAAAGCCACAGTACCGATAGACCACACAACTAAACCACCAAGCCGCTAAAAAAACTAAACCACCAAAACGATGGACACCTTATTCCAGGAATCATACGTAAAGCATACGCCGTTCTATCATGAAGGCGTGTCGCCCATAAGGTTGGGAGAAGCAGGAGTACCGACAGACTATAGCGTCATCAGTGATGACTACGTAGCCGTTGGAGCACTTCTGCTCCTCCTTGTTTCCATCCTTACGCTGACGCGTTCGTGGCGCTTCGTATGCTTCCACGGCAGAAACCTCTTGCGCACCCCTCGCGAGAACTCCATAGAGATGCGCGAAACCATGAAGGAGGTGCAGTATCAGATATACTTCTGGGTGCAGGGTGTCATCATCCTCGGCGTATGCACCTTCATGCTCTCGCGTGAGTATTTCGGTACGTCGTACTCGCTCGATGTCTATCCTATGATGGGCGTCTTCACGTCATGCTTCGCAGCATACTATGCCATAATGGAACTGCTGTACCTCATCGTACACCCCGTATTCTTTACGAAGCAGCAGCGCCACCTCATGGGTCTGTCGAGAGTATTCCTCACGGCAACGCAGGGGGCTGTGCTATTGCCCATTATGCTGTTGGGCATTTATGGGCAGTTGAACCCCGAAAATGTGCTTCGCAGTGTGCTTTTTATCGTTATTTCCACATTATTATTACGTTTTTATAAGGTTTACTGCATCTTTTTTAAGAAAAACGGTCGTTTTTTACAGTTTTTTTTGTACCTTTGCACCCTCGAAGCAGTACCCCTCGTTATTTTGACAGGTGGATTGTATGCTATAGTGCACTTTTTGAAGATAAATATTTAGGAAGAAACAGATGATTAAAAAGATTCTGGTGTCACAGCCAAAACCCTCAAATGACAAGTCTCCTTATTATGATATCGCAAGAGACTTCGAAGTAGAAATGGTTTTCAGACCTTTCATCAAGGTGGAAGGAATCTCCCAGCAGGAGTTCCGCAAGCAGAAAATCAACATTTCCGACTACACTGCAATAGTCTTTACGTCAAGGCATTCTATAGATCATTTCTTCCAATTGGCAAAGGAGATGCGCATCACCATGCCTGAGACGACAAAGTATTTCTGCGTCACAGAGACCATAGCGCACTATATCCAGAAATACGCCCCTTACCGTAAGCGCAAGATATTCTTCGGCGAGACGGGCAAGATAAACGACCTGCTGCCATCAATGGTAAAGCACAAGACGGAGAAATACCTCGTTCCGCTGAGCGACGTGGCGAGTGACTCCATCACAAAGCTCCTCGACTCGAAGAACCTCAACCATGCGGAGTGCGTCATGTACCGCACCGTCAGCAACGACTTCACCGAGGAGGAGAAGAAGAACTTCGACTACGACATGGCGATATTCTTCTCGCCTGCCGGCATCAAGGCACTGACAGAGAACTTCCCGGACATGAAGCCTGGCGACCTGAAGATAGCCACCTTCGGACCTTCTACAGCAAAGGCGGTGAAGGATGCTGGACTGACCCTCGACCTCGAAGCACCATCAGAGCGCTACCCTTCAATGACCGGAGCGCTCCGCCACTTCCTTCAGGAGGAGGAAGAAGATGAGTAACATACACATCGAACAAGGAATTCTTCAATACGGAAGATGAATAACAGATTCCCTAAATCGCAGAGGCTCTGCAGCCGCTATCTCATAGATAAGCTCTTCGAGCCGGGGTGCAGCAAGTCCATTGCGGCATACCCACTGCGTGTCGTCTTTATGACGGAAGAGGCCTCCACGGCACTTACGCCGGAGACGCAACTGCTCATCTCCGTGCCGAAGCGCTGCTTCAAGCATGCCGTGGATCGCAACAGGGTCAAGCGGCAGATTCGCGAGGCATACCGCACCAACCGCCAGTTGCTCGCCTTGCCCGATGGGCAGCGTGCTTCTCTCGCTGTCATCTGGCTTGACAACAAGCACTACCCATCATCCGTGGTGACGGCAAAGGTGCAGAACCTACTCACACGCATCAGCGAAAAGTTAAAAACAGAAGTAGGCGAGAAGTTAAAAACAGAAGTAGGCGAGAAGTTAAGGACAGAGGTAGGCGAATAATAGTAACCGCCACCCATCACCCGCCACCCATCACCCATCACTCACCACCCAATGCGTAAGCTACTGACCATACTCCTACTCGCACCCATTGCCTTCTACCAGACGTGCATCAGCCCCTTCACGCCACCCGCATGCCGCTTTACGCCGACATGCTCGCAGTATGCGAAGGAGGCAATCCTGAAGCATGGGCCGTTCAAGGGCTTATGGCTCGCCGTCAGGCGAATACTGAGATGCCATCCATGGGGCGGTTCGGGTTACGATCCTGTTCCGTGACTCGCTGGGCGAAAGTAAAAACGTAATAAGTAAAAACTATAAGATATGAAGAACTTCGTAGAAGAACTCAAATGGCGCGGCATGCTCGCGCAGATAATGCCAGGTGCTGAAGAACTCCTCCAGAAGGAGATGGTTACGGCATACCTCGGCACAGACCCAACAGCAGACTCCCTCCACATCGGACACCTCTGCGGCATCATGATGCTGCGCCATCTGCAGCGCTGCGGCCACAAGCCTATCATCCTCGTCGGTGGTGCTACAGGCATGATCGGTGACCCTTCAGGAAAGTCACAGGAGCGTAACCTCCTCGATGCAGAGACTCTTTACCACAATCAGGAGTGCATCAAGGCACAGGTTGCCAAGTTCCTCGACTTCGAGGCTGAGGGACCTAACGCTGCCGAGATGGTCAACAACTACGACTGGATGAAGGACTTTACATTCCTTGACTTCGCTCGTACCGTAGGTAAGCACATCACCGTGAACTACATGATGGCAAAGGACTCCGTACAGCAGCGTCTCAACGGTACTGCACGTGATGGACTCTCTTTCACTGAGTTCACATACCAGCTTCTCCAGGGCTACGATTTCCTCCACCTCTACGAGGCAAAGAACTGTAAGATGCAGCTCGGCGGCAACGACCAGTGGGGCAACATGACAACGGGTACGGAGCTTATCCGTCGCACCCTCGGCAACGACAAGGAGGCATACGCCCTCACCTGTCCGCTCATCACGAAGTCTGACGGCAAGAAGTTCGGCAAGACCGAGTCCGGCAACATCTGGCTCGACCGCAACCGCACCTCCCCATACCAGTTCTATCAGTTCTGGCTCAACGTATCAGACGAGGAGGCAGAGAAGTACATCAAGATCTTCACGTCACTGGAGAAGGACGTCATCGACGCGCTCATCGAGGAGCACCGTCAGGATCCAGGTCGCCGTACACTACAGAAGCGTCTTGCTGACGAGGTTACCGTAATGGTACACTCGCAGGAGGATCTCGACATGGCGAAGGAGGCTTCAAACATCCTCTTCGGCAAGTCAACGAAGGAGTCGCTCCTCAAGCTTGACGAGCAGACTCTCCTCGACGTCTTCGCCGGCGTACCGCACTTCACGGTTAACAAGGCAGACGTTATCGGCAAGCCTCTCGCTGACGTCTTGACTGCTGACGCTCAGTGCTTTGCGTCGAAGGGCGAGATGCGTAAGCTCACACAGGGCGGTGGCGTTTCCATCAACAAGGACAAGCTCGCTGATGCCAACCAGCCACTCGCAGAGTCAGACCTCCTCGACGGCAAGTATCTCCTCGCTCAGCAGGGCAAGAAGAAGTACTTCCTCATAACGGTTAAGTAATTTCTATAAAGAAAAAGATAAAATATTACGTAAATATTTGGTCAATTCAAATTTTTATTGTAATTTTGCAATCGCAAATTGCCATGAGCAGTTTGTCATTTAAAGCCCCGTGGGATCAAATCCCCCTTTCTGCGTGAAAGGGTAGGGGTAAGGCTCTGTCGTATGGTGTAATGGTAGCACAACAGGTTTTGGTTCTGTTTGTCGTGGTTCGAATCCGCGTACGACAACAAGTAATGCTATGAAAATCGCAAAGTTCTAATGATGTTAGAGTTTTGCGATTTTCTTAATTGAGATAAAACTCGGCATTGTAAAGAAACGTTGTTATTAAACTCACAACAGTAAATCTTAATAACGGGCCTTGGTTAGGTTTATGATGATATTGTCGTTTGTGCTCTTAGGGGTGTTGCCTTCACTTGCTGACACGTTGCAGGTGGAGACAATGGCTGACGCTGTAAAAACGATAGAGTCGCTGCAGGCCGAGAACGAGTTGCTGCAGATACGCTCAAACGTCAATTTCCTTTCTTCCGTCATCATCCTCAGCGTCGTCATGATATTCTTCATGTGGGGTATCAGGGAGCGCAACCGCAAGCATGTGATGCTGCTCGAACGTAAGAGCAATGCTTTGATGAAGGCGAACAATGAAGCGGAGGAAGCCCGGGAGTATGCCGAACGTGAGTCTAAGCTGAAGTCGGTGTTCCTGAAAAACCTCTCCCACGAGATACGCACTCCTTTGAATCAGATTTACGGCTTTGCGCAGTTGCTCGACGATGACAACACGCCGCTTAACGAAGAGGAGAAGAAAATAATGATGAAAGCCATCTGCGACAGCTCCGCACACCTCACGCGAATCGTCAACAATGCCGGTGAGGTAACGGAGAAACTCAGCGAACTGACAAAGCTGGAGAACGTAGAGTCGGTGCTGAAGGAGAGCCTGAGCAGTTAAGTAACAAGTAAAAAGTAAAAAGGTTAGAGTAGGTTAGAGGTTTTAACGGTTTCCAAACAGCGATATTATTTGCAGAGAAAATGCAGAAGATGATTCATAACACAGACGGCATGTCACTGTTCACGCAGTGGGCATTAGCTCTTCAGCATCTTCTCGCAGTATTCGCCGGCACGCTTATAATACCGATGGTTACAGGTCTGCCAATGTCTGGAGCCCTTCTTTTTTCTGGCATCTCAACACTTATCTTCCAGTTCTTTACACGTGGAAAGGTGGCACTGTTCTATAGCGTGAGCTTCGTCTTCCTCAGTGGCATGATATTCATCCGCGACACCTGTGTTGCGCAGGGACTGTCGGTATCTATGGCTCTCTGCTACGTCTGCTTCGGCATCTTTGTGTCCGGCATGGCGTATGTCGTTCTCGGGCAGGTGCTGCGCTATGTGTCGTACCAGCGTATCATGAAATTCTTTCCGCCGGTACTCTACGGACCATACATCATGTCGCTCGGCCTCGTAATGTTCAGCGCATCCTTCGACTCCATAAAGTCCGATTGGCTGGTAGCCGTCGTGGCTGTTGCCGTAACGATATTCTCGCAGTTCTTCTTCAAGGGTGCTATGAGGCTGATGCCTATCAACATCGGCATCATCGTAGCCACCATCGTTGCAGCCTTCAGGGGCAACATCGACCTCACGCCTGTCTATGAGGCGGAGTGGATAGCGCAGCCCTTCGACAGGCAGTATATGGCGTTCACCGTGTTTGAGCATCTCGACGGCTCGCAGCTCGCCTTCTCTGTCTTCGCCATCCTGCCGCTTGTCCTGGTGTCGATAGTGGAGCATATCGCCGACCTCCTCGCCATTTCTCGAACCACAAAGATTGACTACATACGCACCGTAGGACTGCCCCGCACGCTGAGTGCCAACGGATTGGCAACGGTGCTTTCCGCTATGTTCGGTGCACCGGCGATGACGTCCTTCAGTCAGACGACAGGTCTGATAGCCCTCAACCGCGTCTGTGCCACACGCCTCATAAGCCTTGCTGCCATACTGATGATATTCCTTGCCTTCTCGCCGAAGGTGGTAGCACTGCTCGCTGCTATCCCTGCCGCAGCAATAGGCGGAGCCACGCTGCTGATGTATGGCATGGTGGTGGTGGTAGGCCTTCGTGCCATCGTAGATGCCAAGGTTGACTTCTCAAACCTTCGCAACCTGCTTATCTTCAGTGTAGTGCTCGGACTGACCATCGGCATCAAGTATGAACTCAAAGACAGCGTGTCGCTTTTCGGACTAACGCTATCCTCGCTCACCGTGGCAGGCCTGTCGGGTACTATCTTAAACGCTATCCTTCCGGACAAGAAGGGGTAGAAGGCAACAACGCTTTCCTTCCTGACGTGAAGCAGCATAAATTCCAGCGCTATGAAAAAGTTTCTAAAGATATTCGGATTCCGTACTGAGACACACTCCCTTCAGACGGAGCTCTTCTCAGGGTTCAGCACCTTCATCGTAATGGCATACATCCTTGCCCTCGCCCCTTCTGCCTTTACGGGAATCGGCGGCAAGGACAATCCCTTCCCCGTAGAGTCGCTCTTCAGCTCCATTGCCATCGTCAGTGCATTGAGCTGCGTCATCATGGCTGTATGGGCAAAGCGCCCGTTGTGTGTGGCACCAGGCGTGGGACTCCTCTTCTTCGTAACGGGAACCATCTGCACCACGATGGGTTATTCTTGGCAGTTCGCACTCACCGCAACGTTCCTTGAGGGACTACTCTTCATACTCCTCTCGTTCTCCGGTCTGCGCAATTTCGTCGTAGAGACAATCCCTCTCTCGCTGCGCAGTGCCATCGGTGTGGGAGTGAGCTTCTTCCTTGCATCCCTCGGACTGAAGAATGCCGGAATGCTCGACTCCGGATCTGCCATCCTCTCTCTCGCGTCCATGGTGACGGAACCGAGCAAACAGCTCCTCGCCATCAGCGTTATCCTCGCCGGAGTACTCATCATTGCGAGGGTTCGCGGAGCCATCTTCATCACCATCATCATCTCAACGCTCATTGGCATACCAATGGGCCTGACACATTTCGACACACTCATAAAGATGCCGGAGAGCCCTGCGCCGCTGTTCTGCCAGATGGAGTGGTCGGAGGATGTCTTCTCCGTCGATATGCTGGTATGCGTCATCTCAATACTCTTCCTCGATGTCTTCGATACCATCGGCACCACCATCGGTATCCTCTCGAATACGGGACTGACACGCCCTAACGGAAGGGTGTCCGGCATGACGCGCATCCTGCAGTGCGATGCCATAGCATCCATGCTCAGCGGCATCTTCGGCACCACCACCTGCACCAGTTATCTGGAGAGTGCTGCCGGAGTAGCGGAAGGAGGACGCACAGGTGTCACGCCAATGGTCGCTGCCGTCTGTTTCCTGCTGGCATTCCTCTTCTCGCCTGTCTTCCTTGCCATTCCGGCATCGGTGACAGGTGCCATCCTGCTCATCGTATCTGTAAAGATGTTCACTGCCGTGCGCCACATCAACTTCCATAACCCCGTAGAGTCAATACCGTCGGTTCTCACCATCCTCGTCATGGCTATCGTGGGAAGCATCAGCGACGGCATCGTTGTGGGAGTGCTGACATACGCCATATTCTATTTCGTATATGACATGATGAAGCAGCGTGAGCGACGCAAGTCCGGCTCAGTCTTTAAACTAGACTAAAAGGTCTATAACCAACCCAACAACAAAACAACGATACCACTAAACCACCCGTCAACAAAACCACTAAACCACCAAACCACCATAAATGGAACTCAGCAATATAATAGCCAGGGAACTGCAACTGCCTCACAGGGGTGTTGAAAACACCATGGCGCTGCTCGACGAGGGTTGCACCATACCGTTCATCTCACGTTACCGCAAGGAGAAGACCGGCGGGCTCGATGAGGTGCAGATAGGCAGTATCTCTCAGGCTTACGAGAAACTCAAGGAACTCGTGAAGCGTAAGGATACCGTCCTCAAGACCATCACAGAGCAGGATAAGCTGACTCCCGAACTGGAGCAGCGTATCAACGACTGCTGGGATGCTACGGAGCTGGAGGATATCTATCTGCCTTACAAGCCGAAGCGCCGCACCCGTGCACAGGTGGCACGCGAGCTGGGCCTCGAACCTCTCGCCACAGCCCTCATGCTGCAGCGTGAGCCTAATCCGCAGAAGCTGGCGGAGCGCTATGTCAAGGGCGACGTCAAGGATGCCGCCATGGCTATCAAGGGTGCTCAGGACATCATTGCGGAGACCGTCAGCGAGAACGAGGACTCCCGCAACCGCCTGCGCTCCACCTTCCGACGTGAGGCATACATCACCTCGAAGGTTGTCAAGGCAAAGAAGGATAGCGACGAGGCACAGAAGTTCTCTGACTATTTCGACTTCGAAGAACCACTGAAGCGCTGCACCGGCAACCGCCTCCTCGCCATGCGCCGGGGAGAGGCGGAGGGAATACTGCGTGTCAGCATCAACGTAGATAACGAGGAGGCTATAGAACGTCTGCAGCGACAGTACGTACGAGGACACGGCGCATGCCAGGACCTTGTGGCAGAGGCCGTTGAAGATGCCTACAAGCGACTCCTCGTATCGTCGATAGAGAATGAGTTTGCGGCACTCTCCAAGCAGAAGGCTGACGAAGAGGCTATCGGCGTCTTCACCGAGAACCTGCGACAGCTGCTGCTCTCCGCACCGCTCGGACAGAAGCGCGTGATGGGCATAGACCCAGGCATCCGCACCGGCTGCAAGGTGGTATGCCTCGACGCGCAGGGCAACCTGCTCTTCCATGATGTCGTCTTTGCCGTTGGCGGACAGGGCAACGCACAGAAGGCAGGCGAGAAGTTCGCTGCCATCGCCAGACGCTATGCCGCCGAGGCAATAGCCATCGGTAACGGAACGGCATCGCGAGAGACTACGGAGATAGTGAAGAATGCACCCATCGGCATACCGCACTATGTCGTTTCGGAGGATGGAGCATCGGTGTATAGCGCATCGAAGGTGGCGCGTGAGGAGTTCCCTGACGAGGATGTCACCGTGCGTGGAGCCGTCAGCATCGGCCGACGACTGATGGACCCGCTGGCGGAACTCGTGAAGATAGACCCTAAGAGCATCGGCGTCGGACAGTATCAGCACGACGTTGACCAGTCGCAGCTCAAGCAGAGCCTCGACCGCACCGTCGAGAGCTGCGTCAACCAGGTCGGCGTAAACCTCAATACCGCCTCCGTACACCTCCTCACATACGTCAGCGGACTCGGTCCTACGCTGGCGAAGAATATCGTGGAGTACCGCAAGGCGAACGGTGCCTTCACCTCCCGTGCACAGCTCAAGAAGGTGCCGCGCCTCGGACCGTCAGCCTTCCAGCAGTGTGCCGGATTCCTGCGCATCGATGCTCCGGCGTCGGGACGCTACAACCCGTTGGATGGCAGTGCCGTACACCCTGAGAGCTACGGCATCGTGGAGCAGATGGCGAAGGACTGCCGCTGCACCGTCAAGGAACTGATGGCGTCTGCCGAGAAGCGTAAGGCCGTCAACCTGCAGAAGTATGTCACCAGCGAGGTCGGCATGCCTACCCTCAACGACATCATGAAGGAACTCGAGAAACCCGGCCGCGACCCACGCGCAGAGATCGAAACCTTCGAGTTTGACCCTAACGTACACACCCCGGAAGACCTCATCGAGGGCATGGTGCTGCCGGGCATCGTGACGAACATCACGAAGTTCGGAGCCTTCGTCGATGTCGGAGTACATCAGGATGGTCTCGTACACATCTCCCAACTCGCCGACAAGTACATCAACGACCCGTCAGAGGTCGTACATCTCCACCAGCATGTAAAGGTCCGCGTAGTGGAGGTTGACCGCAAGCGCAACCGCATAGCGCTCTCGATGAGAAACATCTGATAAAAACCACCATAGCACTCCGCAGGTGTAAAATTAAAGCATGATATAGGTGCAAAAGTGTCAATTTCATGAAAAAAACGGCACTTTTGCACCTTTTTTATTGCATAGCTGAAAGTTTTTTACTAACTTTGCGCCAAAGTTTCCAATAAAAACAACATATTTTTTTATTTACTATAACTGATCAAACATATATGGCAAAACCAATAAGGAATATCCCATTACTTTACGGTAAGGAAGCCGACAACTTTCTTAGTGAAGCATCCTAGGTAGAAAACAACCCGGAGTACCATAGACTTTACACATCAAGCAATGGTATGCGCTGAATTTCTTAAAACAGTAAAATGGTAGAAATATGCAACTGGAAGAACTTTTAGAGAAATAGACAACATTATGCAAGTACAACAGATACAATATAGCCGTCCTATAATTTCGCGCCTTTTCAAAGGCGTGAAGCACGATGAGGTGAAATGGACAATAAATTATCTCTTGACACTACTGGAAAGTCCTGAGATAACGGAAACCAAGCCAGAACCTGCAGAAACGGTTACCACAAGAGAACACACCGCTTGGGTGCAGTCGATGGCAAAGTATCGCCGTCTCCAACCTATGGATGACAAAAAGGCAATGTTGGAAGCATTAGACGAGAGATACAAATGAAGGTATTGATAGACACTAACGTGATAATAGACTTCTACTGTCAACGACCAGAATTCTACGACAATGCCGCATCAGTATTTGATATGGCTGTAAAGCAAGAAATAGAACTGCTTATATCACCAATATCATTCGTAAATTTCTTTTATATCACAAGAAAAGACTTTACGGTTACTGAACGCTATGAGATATTGCGGGGACTAATGGAGGTTTGCACCATACCGAATACAAACGAAGAGGTTCTACAGAAGGCATTGGCAACAGACATCCCCGATTTTGAGGATATGGTTCAGATGCAATCTGCGATACTGGCAGAGGCTGACTGTATTATCACACGTAACAAAAAGGATTTCATCTCTGCTACAATTCCAGTTCATACACCATATGAATTCTTGAATAGGTAGTATATAACAAAAACAACATATTTTTTAATTAACTTTTATAACAAAACACAGTTATGACAAGACAAGAGGCTCAAAATAGATTCAAACTTGCTGTAGAACAGAAAAAGCAACTGCTAACTCAACTTAAGAGGGAAATGACCGAAAAGTATGAGGCAGAGACAGGATTGAAAGCGAACTATTTCTTTGCAATGTAATGATAGACATTGAAAGAATAAACGAGAAGTCCCCTTATACGTAAAAAAATGATTATCAATTACGATAAAGAATACTTAGGAGAGCTATATGATGAGGGACGATGCAAAGACAAGAAACATCGTTTTCAACCAAACATCATAAGCAAATATCAGAAACGTGTAGATACGCTGATAGGAGCAACTCGGAAAGAGGATCTGTTCCCTTTGAAATCATTAGGATTCGAGGCTCTACATGGTGACAAAGAAGGACTATTCTCTATCAAGGTTGATATGCAGTATCGTTTAGAGTTTCAATTAGAAGAGAAAGAGGGAGAACAGCATATTACAATATGCACATTACAAGAATTGTCAAATCACTATAAATAACAGAACGTATGGCAACACCAAATAGAATTCCCACACATCCAGGAGATGTGCTTAAGGAGGAGTTAGAAGTAAGAGGTATTTCGCAGAAGGACTTTGCAGAGCGCATAGGAGTGTCATACTCTTCTGTCAACGAAGTCCTGAACTCCAAACGTCCTGTGACAAGCGACTTCGCCCTACTCGTGGAAGCTGCGTTAGGCATAAACCCGGAGATGCTTGTGAACATGCAGAGCCGTTACAACATGGCAGTAGCACGAATGCAGCCTTCCATGCCTTCGCACCTTGAGAAGATTCGCCGTATGTGCGCACCATGGTTGTTATAAATGAAAACAACAAAACTGACCATTTCAACAAAAACAACAACATATTTTTTATTAACTTTTTTATAACAAATCAGGTTATGACTAAGAATGTTCAAACGATACGTAGCGGTTACGCCAGAATCATATCTTATGTTGGAGACCCCAAACATATAGAACAGAAGACCTACACAGGCAAAATCAACTTGAAGAAGTAACAGATATGGCGGTTCATACAATCAAATATAATACACTCGTCAACGAGATAAGAACACCAGCTGTTATAAGTCAAGCAATATCATTAGATGGAGATATAGAAGCACCAGATTATTACGAAACTGATAATGCAATGTGGGATACAGGTGCAACAAATACACTTGTATCAAAATCTATAATCGAAAAACTTGCATTGCACCCACATAATAAGGCAAAAGTTCTGACAGCTGGTGGGATTATTACTACAGATACATACATCGTCCATATAATT
>CAMADY010000015.1 GCA_945831805.1 uncultured Prevotellaceae bacterium | reverse complement strand
TACACCTAAAGAGCCTTCAGCCAACGCTTGCCTGGCTCAGTGTAAGTCCATGCGACCATTGCACCAGAGATGATGGCAGTTATAGTAAATGTTATTGCCAGAAGGCAATCAGGAGTCAAATATCTTTCCATTGTAAATCATTTTATTAATAAAAATACCCAGAAAGTTTTTCTCTCCTTCGTATCGTCTTGTCATATCGCTCTCTCTGAGAACCCGTTACATCAGACATCGTTATTTGATTTTATTATTTTCCGCCACAAAGGTACGAACTTTATTCGTAACCACCAAACATTTTCTGCAAATTCTTCAAAGGCATGATATAAAAAGCTCCGCACCATAACACGCTGTCAACAAAATAGCTCCGCAAAGCGCGAGCCTTGCGGAGCAATATTCATTGTCTGCTAATTTTTCTTAGCAATCTTTTTTACTTTACGCGCTGACCAGCAACGTTTGTATTGCCAATCATGATGCCCTTAGAGGTAAGAACCTTCTTAGGAGCAGCCTTTGCAGGTGCTTCGTCAGCCTTTGCTGCCTCTACAGCGTCTGGTGAAGACACTACAAGTGCTGTTATGAAGAGGTTTGTAGAAGCCTTTGAACGAGTCATTGTCATAGATGTAGCACCAGCCTCTGCAGCTGTAACAGTGTAGGTGAGTGTGTTTGGAGCTGTAGCTTCTGGAGTGTCACCAGCAGCATTAAGGTTTACAAAACCAAAACCGTCTTCACCACCCATTACAATCACTGCATCGTTGCTAAACTTGATTTCTGCATTAGCGGGCTTACCACTAGCGTCCTTGTTGCGGTAAGCTGTCATAGAGATAACGTCGCCCTCAGCAAGTGGGGTTGCGAATGTTACCATCATGTATGTGCCGCTTGCTGAACCATCACCCAGGTTAGCAGCCTTACCATTGAGACAGATTGTCTTGTAAGTTACACCAAGGGCAGCGTTAGCATAGTTAAGACGACCAGGATTGTCGCCACCAAGACACTCGATTGTACCTGCTGTAGCAACATACTCGTCTGTTCCCTCTGCATTGTTCCAGTTGAACTTCTGTGCGTTTGCAGCAACTGCTACCATAGCGGCAGCGATAAGAGTAAAAATTTTCTTCATTTAGATAATAATTTAAATTGTTAGTATATTTGAAAAATTGAATTATCATTTACGCTTTTTTTCTTTCTGATTCTTCATTCTGTCAGCAAGACGTATAAGAAGATTGCCTAAGATGAAAAAGAAAATAGCCTCAATAGTAAATATCGTATATCGTTCATATCCAAAATGCCATACATCAGGTAATTGACTTGTTATACAGAATGCTGCAATAGCAAGCTTCGACACATCAAGAAACATTTTACCTGAATCTCTAAGTGTATTCTCACTATACAGTCTCATACTTCTCTTCACTATTAACCTGCATAAAACCTGTTATGACCATAAAAACACCAATAGCAATAAATATTGCCATCATGACCAATAAAGCATCTATACCATTCATAGCGTAAATATTAAATCGTTAATTTGATTGCAAAGTTACGACTTTTCTTTCATACTTGCAAATCTTTTAACAGAAAAACTGTATAATTGGGTGTATTTCACCCATTTCATAACATAAAGACACTCCATATAACCATAAAGTCCTATGGAGTGTCGATATAATTTTACCGGTTGTTTGTTCCTCTATATGAGGACTACGTTGCAAATTACACGTTTTTTTACTTCATCTTTGCTGCAGCAGCGTTGATAATGCCGTCAGCAGTCTCGATGACAACCTGTCCGTCCTTGATGTACTTCCTGACAGCAATCTTAGAATCATTAGCCTTCACGCCAGCAACAGCATCAGCCTTATTACCATATTCTACCTCCATGACGAAGCAGCACTGCTCACCAGTGTTTGTGAATGTAAACTCGCTTACACCACCGAGGTCGTATGTATAAACATCTGGATTGTTGCCATCCTTGAAGCTCATCATCTCTGTTGTCACCTTAGTATCCTCAGCACCATCGAGAGTGTACTTCACTCCGTTTACCTCGCTCCAGTATGCAGGACGGTTCTTAGCGGCAACATTGAGAGAGCTGTAGATAGTAACCTTTGTTACGTACTGACCTTCTGGAGCAATGAACTTGTTCTGTGCACCATTTGAAACTTTCGCACCAGTGTACTGCATGTCGCCAACCATAACACCGCTACCATTAGACCAGTTCTTGCCACTCTTCATAAGTATAATCTTTGATCCGTCAGCATAGGTCATTGTAGAGTAGCCCTCAACTGGCGCAGCAGCTACAGAAGCATAGATCTTTGCAGCAGGAGCCTCGTAGGTTCCCTCTGCTGTTGAGATGCCATAGACGTTTACAGTACCACCTTTTGCGTAGATTGTATAGGTGTGGCCCTCTATGAACTGATATACACCCTTGCAGAAGAGATAGTCATCACCAGGATTGTCTGCCTCCTGCTTGATGGCGATAGACTCACCTGCAGTCTGGTCGAAACAGCTGATAGCCTTTGATGCACCTACCTTATAATAAAGTGCTACATCGACATTCTTCTTTGCCTCTACAACGAGGGCAATGCAGTTCTTGTTGCCTTCGTTATCTTCGTAAACCGTACCGGTAGGGTTGGTTGCACTTGGAGCGTCTGTCACACGGAGGTTGAAGACATAGTTGAAAGACTCGCCAGCAATAGTCTTTGGAGACTCAAGACCTGTCTCTTCGCTCTCAAGATGAGTAGGAGTCACAGTATTTGTAGCTACCTTGATATCAGCAAGTTCATTAGAGATGATTGCTGCACCCTCAGTGAGTTCATCGGCAGTTACCTTCCAGAGGTTAGAGTCACCGTTTCCGCCTTGTGGATCATCATCGCCGCCATCGTCGGTGATGCCGTTCTTAGCGCACCATGCAGGGAATGCAGCGATAACTTTGTCAGGCCATGTACCAAGATACTGATAGCTCTTGCGGTTTGCAGCAGGGAGGGATGTTATGATTGTCTGACCATGCTTGTCGGTCATATCCGGAGTATCCTCGTAGTTGTAGAGATGACGATAGAAGAGCTCAGGATAAGCGTCTGAATAAACAGAGAAGATAGGCTGATATTCCTTTGTTGGGTCGTATGACTCCTCAAGAATCTGGTACTCCTGATAAACGAAACCTGTCACGTGGTGAGCACGTGTCTTGCCACGAGTCTTCAGCTTGTTGTAGAACTTGTTGTAAATAGCCTCTCCGCTCTTGCCGCCAATCTGAATGAAGCGGCCCCACACGTTGCTGTCCTTACGCTTTGAGATCTTGCGGTCGATGACGTTTCCGTTAGCATCCTTCACATCCTCAATGTAAGAGTCTGTCTTGTACTTATGGCTGCGGAGCCACTTAACAGCAGCAACGATGCTCTCCTTGAGTTCTTCAGAAGGGTTCTCGAAAGTCATGAGGTACTGCAGGAGTGTTGCAGACTCGTAAGCACTGACAGATGGCTCCTCATGTGGACGTCCCTCTGCAGGAAGGAAGTCAGCAGGGTCGTGCTGTGCACACCATGCAGCCTTCACGCCGTTGTCGTCAATCTGACAAGCGAGGACGCAATTCAATGCAGCATCGAAGACCTGCTTTGCCTTTTTACGTCCAGCCTCATTAACAAGTCCTTCGAACATTCCCTTGTTCTCATAAACATCCTGAAGCATCTTCATCATGTTTGTCATCAGGTCGTCGTTGAAGGTGATATAGTCCTGATAACTGTCATTTCCTGAGTTTGGCCAGTACTGTCCCCAGCCACCCCTCTTGCCATTGGCAGCAGTGTAGATAAGGCTGAGAGCCTTATTGAATGCGGTAAGATACTTTGTCTGATTAGTTGCTCTATATACACGCACGAGAAAACGCATCTCCTGTGTCGTAGCATAGTTGTCGAAACAAGAATGAGCACCTCTGCCATCGGTACCTGTAGATGCCTGACGTGCAGCCAACTCTGATGCAGAGAGCTTGTGGAACTGGTCGTTCTTCATCCAACCACCGTTTGTTTTCTGAACACTGATGAGGTTGTCGGCTACCTGCTGAGCCTCAGCAGAGCCATACCACTCATCACCCATCTTACCTTGGCAGACTTCTGCCCACGTAAGTGATGAAAGCGATGCTGCATTTCCGGCAACAGTCATTGCCAAAGCAGCAAGAATTGTTAGTAAAAGCTTCTTCATAATGTTGTTGTATTTTAGTTATGTGTTTGATAATCTTGTTGCAAAGATACAAACATTTTCTGATACCTCCAAGGAAATTCTTCAAAAAGAATAAATTTACCCATTCATTGACACAAAAAAACTCCGCAGAGCCTTTCTGAAGCCCTGCGGAGAAATTATGGTTTAACTAAGATGCGAGCAGATTACTGACCCACCTTCCAGCCATCACTAGCCTTGTAGATATTCTTGGCAACAACAGTGTTGTGAGAATCCACAAGCTTGAATGTGATGATGAAGTCGAGAGTCATGAACTTCTTAGAGTAGAACTTCGCAATCTCGTTGACCGGAATTGTCTCCCATGTATCAAGATCCGTGTAAGACTCGTTTGCAATGAAGTCATTGTAGGTAGAGAGAGCCTTAGCCTCGTACTTGTTTGTGAGCTCATGCTTAGCAGGATCTGTCACGTCGTCAAGACATGCCTTAAGAGTAGCAAGATTATCGTCAGAGAGAGAACCTGATACCAGCTCATAGATAATCTTGTAGTTGTCAGCAACGATGTTTGGAGTATATGTCTTACTCTCAATGAGAGCAAACTTTGTCTTGTTAGACATGCTGCCAGCAGAGAGATTCATCGTTACGCTGAAGTCTGTAATCTCTGAGTTACCTGCAATAGTGTTGACTACAGTGTTCTGCATCGCATAGTTGTTGGTTGTGAGATAGTCAGCAAACTTCTTCTGAGCAACGGCACGCGTTACGTCCTGACGCTTGTCGTAGTAGAAGTCAGTCATTGTAGCAGCACCGAAGATGTTGAGGTTGATAGCATTCTGGAGTTCCACAATCTGATCTGGGTTCAGAGAACCCGGAGCAATCTCATACCATACGTTATAGTCGCAGTAAGGCGATACAAGAACAGTCTCCTGCACACCGTCAGCATCGTTCTTGAGTGTCACTTTTTCTCCGAAGTCTTCAACAACTGTTGGAGAAGGAACAATCTCTGAGATGCTTGAAGTAAGCCTCTTGGCAAGTGTCTCCAGATAGTATGTCTTAGCATACTTAGGAGTTGAAGAAACCTGCATGGATGTGCCTGGAGCAACACCATATACATTTGTTGCTGCCTGAGAAAGTTGCTGTACACCTGCTGTTGACAGTGAACCGTTAATCTGCTCAAGCGAAATTGTATAGTTGTTTCTTGTTATTGTAGGTATTTTTGACGCACCTGTTGCAATAACATTGTCACCCTCCTTGAGTACTACGTTGACGCTGTAGTCAACGATGTTGTTCTCATCAGCAAACACATTGACGATAGAGTCGAGTGTAGAGCTGGCACAGAGTTCATTGTAACGAGCTTCAGCATACTGACGTGAACTATAGAGACCGAATGTAACCTGATCTGCCTCCTCTGTATCCTCGCTGAAAGTAGCTTTCTTTACTACTTTCTGGAAAGCTGCCTGCTGTGCTGCATCAAGACCTGCTGGAACAAATTCGATGATATACTTCGCCTTATCGTCAACAGTATCGTCATTGGTACAGCTCACAGCGCCAGCGGCCATAATGGCCGTGGCGATGAAAGCGTTAATATACTTATTGATTTTCATAATTCTGTAATCTTTTAGTTTGTTAATTACTTACGAAGACGTGGTGCACCGATACCCTTCTTGTAGATATCAGAGTTGAGAGTCTTTGTTGAGAGGTTATACATGATACCGTCGATACCATCAACCTTATAGTCCTCCTGACTTGCAGCAGAGCCTACGAAGTGCTTTGGATTAGGACTCTTCATCAGCTCTGTAGCAGAGATATTGTCAGCCTTAACTACAAGCTGTTCGATACCCATTGGGAACCACTCCGGGTTAGAGTTCTGCCACTTACCAGGACAATTTGATGTACCAGAGAATGCATATGCATTGAATACCTGTCCACTGGTGAGGTTATCGTTGGTAGAGTAGTTGTCACCAATGATGAAGGTACATTGACCGCTGCCATCACCGCCAGTGATGCTACCACATCTCCAACCAGCACAGTTCATTGGACGGTTAACGTCGGCAGGGTCCTTTGTCATGATAATGAGGTTCTTTGTGAACTCCATTGTAGAACCGCCAGGGATGTAACCTGTCAGACCTGCTACGTATGCCTCGTTCTTTATAGAGTTACCGAAGTTGACGAAGGTATTGTTGCTGATCTTCACGTTCCACCTAACTGTTGCAGCCCAAGTAACACTCTTGTTCTTGTCAGAAATAAGCGCACCGTGAGGTGTGTTGTAGAACACGTTGTTTGTAATCTGACAGTTATTCAGGAGGTTTGAAGAAGGTCTGCTTCCAAGCTCAAAGTGAATCCAGTTGTAACCGATAGCATTAACATCATAAGGACCACAGTTGGTGAATACGCAGTTGTTGATGATGAAGTTGTTGATGTTGAAGTCATAAGAACCCTGTACACGATAGAAGCCACGCTGGAGGTTCTGGAATGAACAGTCATCAAGAATCAAAGCATCAAGGCTGAAACCGATATTCTTACTATACATGTTAATGAAGTAGTTACCGGTACCATTACCTGTTGCAGAGTAGTAAACAGCGTTAGGACACGCGAAGTCAATACCCTTGAACTTGATGGTATCCATCACGAGCTGTACAGTAGGATCACTATACTTACCTGCATCATTACCTGTTACCCAGTTGGTGCTTGTACCTGGAACGAGACCGCTGAGGTAAAGAGTAGCACGCTTACCCTGAGCGAGATCCTCTGGACGTGTCTCAAGCTTGAATCCCTTGATCATCTCAATACCAGAAGAAATGAAGTAAGCCTTTCCACCGTCGAGGTAGATTGTAGAGTTCTCACCGTATGCCTCATTTGTCATATAGTCATTGAGGATATTATTAAGCTTCATGGCATTCCACTTGCTAATGTCATATGCCTTACCACTGATTGTATCAGTTGGAGTAGGAGTGTGACCAAGGTAGAGAGTAACAGGATCTCCCTTTGTACGTACCATCATGTTCTTATAAGAAGCATCAACCTTGATTGGAATGCTTGCATCCCATGCTTTAATAGTATAGAGAGAGTTAGGAGAGAGACCGTCAACCTGGAACCATCCCTGAGCCCATTCCTCTGCTGTTGGAACATACTTGTAAGCCTTGATAGACTCATCCCATGTGAATTGGGAAGGAATGTTCAGCTTAATTGTCTCATCAGCAGACTCAATGGTCAGGTAGTCAACCTTCCATCCATTAGCATCAGAAGTGAAGTGCTCAGCAAAGATCTCCTTGTCCTCTGCAGAATAAGGAGTAATGGTCTCTGTGAGGTGGGCACTATCCCAAATTTTCTTGTTCTGGGTATCCTTGCTGATATGTACCTTGAAAGAAGTCTTGAACTTAGGATCGGTTCTTGGGAAGTACTCAATGTAAGAAATTACCTCTGGACAAACATATCTGCTGTCTGTTGTAACCATACAATAGTCCTGTGGATTCTGCTGTTCACCATATCCATACCATGCAGAGTTCTCTGGGTCATTCTTGTCAGCAGAGTGCAGAACGCGTATAGCAAAGCGGTATGCCTGCGAATAGTTCATATTCTTGAGCACGAGTTCCACCTGCATTGGGTTAGTAATCACAGTGTCACCCTTCATGTAGCCATCTGCCTCTGCCTGTTCCCATACTTCCTTAGTACCAGACTGTACGGTAGAAGAATAGAACCACTTGATTTCATAACCATAGCAATCATTCACTGCAAACCAGTAGAGATATATGGTATTACCCTCAGCACGGCAGCGGTAATCGTCATTGGCATCGGACAAACCGGTGTTTGATTGCTGGCGGAACATCGTCATGAACTGACGGTTCGCCATATTGTATGCCGCATTCTCGTCATCCTTACAGCTGTTGAAAGTTGCAACGGAGAGAATCGCAAGCATGTATAATAAAATCTTCTTCATTGTTTTTCGTTTTAAACATTAATAGAAGTAAAGAAAATTAGTATCCATAGTACTGACGATACTTGCCACTTGAACGAGCGATGATCTCAGCTGGATAAGGAAGCATGTAACGTACTGCTGGATAATCTGTATTTGTGATATTGAATGGAACATCGTTGTGGCTGTTGTTCTTAACATAGATGTTGCCAGTCTCAAGACCATAGATGTATCCAGAGAGAGAGTGATAGATTTCCTGTCTTACAGTACCATCTTTCTGGAAAGCTGTTGTAAACTCTGTCTCTATCCATTCCTTTGAGTCAGAAGAACCACCCATCTGCTTGTCAGTCTTGTAGGTGTATGTACCATACTTGTCAGTGAGGGTGTACTTGTCAGGAGTTACGGCTGGCTTGCTTGCAGGATGATCCTCGTTGAGGATGAAACGCTGGTAGATAGAACCGTTAGGGAAGTTAGGATTCTTTGAATGCTTGTCCACGCCGCAAGAGTAAACAGAAGAAGGAAGAATGTTCTGATAATCTATACCATCATGAGCCATTACCTCGTTGTAGTACTGAGCAGAGCTTGCTGCATCCTCAGCAGCAGAGAGGTAAAGAAGGAATGTGTAGGTAATTGTCTCAGCGTAGAGGTTGTTACGAACAAGATCCTTCCAACGCATGTTCTCGCCAGCAAACTCCCACTTGCGCTCATCAAGCACAGCCTTGAGGAAGTCCTTCTTTGTAGAAAGAGCGTCAACATAGTCGTTAACCATGAGCGACTGGTTGTCCGCACCACGGAACGCACGCTCACGAACCTGCTTGAGTGCATTCTTAGCCTTTGTTGTAGGACCGTTGAGTTCGTTCTCAGCCTCAGCATTCATGAGGAGAACATCAGCATAGCGGATGTAAGGGAAGTTGATACCTGTGCTGCCCTCAGTCTTCTTGCCAAGACCAGACTGGCACCAGAGCTTAGACCACTTGTTGTTGTTCATTGTAAAATTGAAGCTTACTGTAGGAACACCCTGCGCACTGTAGTTCCACATGCCGCAGACATACTCCTTACGAAGGTCGTTCTCACCGAACTGGTAACGGTAGAAAGCAGTAGTGCGTACACCACCGTTACAGAGACCAAACTCGAAAGGAGCCTCATTCTCTGTGTTCTTTGCTACAGAAGGTCCCTGTGCGTAACCGAAGTTACCAGATGTCTCCTTTGCGAATGGAATCTCGAAGATGGCATCATCGCCGGCAGCAACCTTGAAGTTACACTCGTCAACAAAGAAATCACGATAGCTCTTAGAGAGAGAGTGGCCGCCAGCACTGATGATCTTGTCTGTGTATTCAAGAGCAATCTGATAGTAGTCCTGATAGTTCTCTGGACGTGTCATCTTATAGTTTTTTGTATCACCAGCCTCGTGGTTGAGAGAATAGCCACCAGCCTGGAGTGCGATACGTGCAATCATTGCGTAAGCAGCCTCCTGCGAGATGTGCTCAACGCTCTCGATGTTTGCAGTCTTGTCAGAGTACATCTTCTCTGCAGCAGCCTTCAGGTCGTTGATGAGGATATTTGCAATTTCAACACGGCTCTTTACGTCCGGAGCAAACTCCTGAGTGTTGTATGAGCTCTGTGTTGTGAAAGGCACGTCTCCATAGTAGCACATCAGCTCATAGTAGTTTATGGCACGGATAACCTTTGCCTCACCAACCATATGATTAGCCTTCTCTGCATCCTCACCGTTAAGAAGTCCGCTTGTCTCCATACCATTGATGAATGCATTTGCAGACTCAATGTTTGCATAGAGTGCGTTCCAGAGCTTCTCAACATTACCGTCAGCACTGTTGACGTCAAAACGGCGTGGTGACTTCTCATTGAGAGACGTATTGCTGTTTGTTACGAAGTCAACGTCACTGTTAAGCATCAAACCATTATAGAGGAGGTTGCCAAAGCTGTTGCCGGAAAGCATGCCGGCATAGACACCATTGAGAGCGTAGTTAGCCTGAGTAGTAGAGCCGTAAACGATCTCATTTGTAAAACTTGACGGTGCATCAACCTCAAGGAAGTCATTGCAGGCTGTGAGTGCCAGTACGCCAAGTCCTGATACTAAAATATTTTTAATTTTCATTGTTGTAGTCAAATTTTCAGGTTATGATTAGAAATCAACATTAACACCGAATGAGAATGAACGGCTACGTGGGTAGCGGTTGTAGTCCATAGAAGGTGTGAGACCTGACTGTACGTCAACCTCAGGATCGTAACCAGAGTACTTTGTGATAGTAAAGAGGTTACCAGCAGAGAAATATGCGCGGAGCTTGCTCAGATAGAGCTTCTTCACGATCTTCTTAGGGAATGTGTAACCGATAGTGAGGTCAGTACAACGTACGAATGAACCATCCTCCACGAAGTTAGAGATGATAGCCTTTGTTGTAAGGTCAGATGGGTTCCACTGTGAAGAGTTAGCATTCATCTGCTTGTAGTATTCTACAGCACCTTCATTATTGGTATAGCTTGATGTATTTGACTTGTAAGGGCCACCAAGGTAACCTGAGCTTGTTGGATCGGTATTTACGTAAGTCCATGTATCAGAAGAAGAGTACTTTGCAAGTACGTTGTTGTAAGAGGTCTTACCGTTACCGATGTTGGAAGAGAGAGCGAATGCTGTTGCGTTGTAAACGTCGAAGTCAAGCATGTAAGAGAAGTTCATTGCGAAATCCCAGTCCTTATACTGACCAGAGAAACCGAAACCACCCTGCCAACGTGGGTTAGTGTTACCTACGACAGTCTTATCGTTCTTGTCGATCTTACCGTCACCATTGAGATCCTTGAGTCTGATCTTACCAGGGAGAGTAGATGCACCAGCCTGACTTGAAGCAAGAGCCTCGTTAACAATAGCACCGCTGATGAGCTGACCGTTCACAAGCTGCTGGGTGTTGCCTACAGCTGTTGTGTTATCGAACTGGAAGTCATCGAAAGTATAGAGACCATCATATACATAACCATAGAGGAGACCGAGCTCTCCGCCTACCTCAAGCTTATAGTCCTCCTCGTCATTTGACTTCCACTTGCCTGCAGTGTTGTAGAGGACATCGTCAGTAGCATTGAGCTGCTTGATCTTCATCTTGTTGTGACCGAGTGTGAGGTTAGCGGAAACAACATAGTCCTTACCGCGTACAATGTCACCGCTGAGGGTAAGGTCAAAACCAGAGTTCTGTACCTTTCCTATGTTCTGCATCTGCTTTGTGTAACCAGAAGTAGAAGCAATGGTAGAAGAGTAGAGGAGGTCACGTGTAGTGTTCCAGTAGAGTTCTGGAGTGATGTTCAGACGACCGCCGAAGAGTGTGATGTCGGCAGCGAGGTTACGTGTGATAGTGGTCTCCCACTTGATGTCCTGATTAGCAAGGCTGCTGCCAGCTGCATAGTACTTCTCACCGTTTGCAGACTGCTCACCGAAGCCTGGACCACCAGAGCTCTGAGTGAAGTAAAGATAACGCCAGAGGTCGTCAGAGATACGGTTGTTACCACTGAGACCGAATGCAACGCGGAGCTTCAACTGGTCAACCCACTTAACGTCCTTGAGGAACTTCTCCTTGTTCATTACCCATGCACCAGAAACAGATGGGAACCAACCCCACTGGTTGCCTGGAGCGAACTTTGAAGAACCGTCACCACGGAGTGTAGCAGAGAAGAGGTACTTGTGATCGTAGTTGTAAGAAGCCTGACCGAAGAAAGAAGCAGTGCGATCTGATGTAGAGAGCTTAGATGTTGGAGCACCCTTTGCAGAACCAAGACCCATGTTGTTGAATGCCTCTTCAGCGGTGATATTCTTAGGGAAGTAACGGTTGGTCATGGATGTCTCCTTGTACCAAGAGTTATAGATTTCCTGACCGAGGAGGAAAGAAAGGTTGTGTACCTCCTTGATCTCCATGTCGTAAGAAGCAGTATTAGTCCATGTGTAAGACTGAGAAGTACGGTTTGAAGTCTCAGCAACAGGGAGGTTGTTGTTGCTCTTACCTGTTGATGTAGCCCAACCATAGAAACGTTCTGTATCGCGGAAAGAGATATTGTAGTTACCCTCTGAACGGAGGATAAGTCCCTTGATTGGAGTCCACTTGAGTGAGAACTGGTTGCTGATGTTGTAAGAGTGCTTCTTCTGAACGTTTGTTGCAATATCCTGTACAGGGTTTGTGAGGATGAATGATGAAGCTGTCTCCTCTGATTCTACAGGAAGAACCTTACCTTCGCTGTTGACACCATTAAGGATACCATAGCTATGAACACCAGCCGTTGGACGATACTGAAGTACATCGATGATACCACCAGTACCTACAGCGTCACCACCTGCACCCTCATCACGACGGTATGTCATCTTTGGGTTGTAAGTGAAGTCGAGGTTCTTGTGGAGCTTTGTGTTCAACTTGAGGTTAACAACGGTACGGCGAACACCAGAACCAAGGATAATACCCTTGTCCTCAGACTGTGAAAGAGAAAGGTTGAACTTTGTTGTCTCGTTACCACCGCCGATGTTTACGTTAGCCTGGTATGAGAGAGGAGTGTTACCCATTACCTCATCCTGCCAATCGTTTGTAGCAACGTGGTAGTTCTCATATACATCCTGTGGGTGACCGAAGTTGAGACGGTAGAGACGTGTGTCAGTACCACCAGCAACAGCACGCTCATAGAGATACTTTGCAAAGTTCTGGGAATTCATGAGGTCGAGCTGCTTTGTGATGTGAGAGAGAGTCAGACGACCATTGAAGCTTACCTTCACCTTACCTGACTGTGCAGACTTTGTAGTAACGACGATAACACCGTTACCACCCTTCGCACCGTAGATAGCAGTGAGGGAAGCGTCCTTCAGAACGTCGATAGATGCGATGTCTGATGGTGGGATATCGTTGATGTTTGAAACCTGAAAGCCATCAACGATATAGAGAGGCTCGTTAGACTGTGTTACAGACGTTGCACCACGCACGCGAATGTTGATGTCTGCACCTGGCTGGCCATCGACAGATGTTACCTGCACACCGGCAATCTTACCAGTGAGGGCCTCAGCAGCAGATGCTACTGGTACGGCAGCAAGCTTGGCACCGCTCACAGAACCCACAGAACCGGTGAGGTCCTTACGAGCCTTTGAGCCGTAACCGATAACTACTACGTCCTCAAGGTTTGTGTTGTCCTCTTCAAGAGTTACAACCATACCGTCATTGGCAGCAACCTCCTGGGTTACCATGCCGATGTAGGAGATGACAAGCTTCTTTCCAGAAGCCACCTTAATCTTGAAGTTACCGTCGAAGTCGGTAACCGCTGCATTCTTGGCATTGCCTTTCTCGACAACTGTCGCACCGATGATTGGCTCACCAATGGCCTCCTTTACGTTACCGGAGATCATTGACTGTGCCAATGCGGACATTGGCAGAGCAATCATGATAGCAACCAACATGCAGACTTTCGCGAAAAGTTTTTTTGCGCTACTCATGTTTAGTTTAGTTTAATTAATTAATTATGTAAAGAAAATTTTTTCATACACTTGGTGATAGTATATATATAATGTAATCTGTTGCATTGAAAAGTTGTCTTCAACATCCAAAAGGACGTATTTCGCCACTATGGAGTCCGTTAAGTATTTCAGTTAGTTCAAAAGAATTTTGTGCAAAGTTAAACTTTTTTTAGAAAAAAAACGTGAATTTTATTGTTAAAAATTTTTAATTTCCATCTTTACGACTCAAAAACGCCTACTTTGCACTAATTTTACACTTTGCAAAGTAGAGATTGCAATTACATCATTAACAGAAATCGCGTCACTCCCAGCTAGGAATGACGCAATTTGTTATGGGCTAAGCACCGCAAATACTACACTACAAAAGAACAGATGACAAAGCCTGCCTTGTATAAGCCCTTATGCTGATGCCTTTTTCTTTGGCTTTATTACTTATTATCTGGTATAACTCCTTTGGAATAGTTATAGTATGCCACTTTTCGCTTTCTTCATAATAAGCCTTAGCCTTACGCTCTGCTTCTAAGCGAGACGGAGTTCCTGGTACTCCAAAATCATTATCAAGTACCAAATCGTAGTTTCTTATCTCATGATCATTTGTCTGCATAATATTCCTCCCTTATTTTTTTTGCTTTTTCAATTTCTCCTGCTGGTGTCTTTTGTGTCTTTTTTTGAAATCCGTTGAACAATACTACTATAATTCTCCAAATTATTTTAAAAAAAACTTCACATCATTTGCCGCAGTTGCTTAAGTATCTGCGTGAGGTCCTCCTGCCTGTTCCATTTCAGTTTGTTGGACTTGATATAGGAGCGGAGCTGCTTCTTCTTGTCGGAGGTCAGCAGTGCGTAGGTGTCGGCAGGTATGGCGCGGAAGGTCTTTCCGTTGACGGAGAAATAGCATACGTGCCTTACGGGTAGCTCTATGCCGTCGTACCATGCCTTGCGGAGTTCGAGGTATGGCTCGTTGAACTCTCCCGACATGTGGAGCGTCTTGAGGTTTATGTTGTTGTTCCAGTTAGCCTGCATGGAGACGTCGGAGGTGGCGCGGGCATAGAGTGCCATGCCGTACTTGTAGTTCTCCTTGTCCATGCGGTCGTAGTCTATATAGACATGCTCCAGCAGCATCGCCTCCTGCTCTGCATGGAGCTGCTGCATAGGCTTGCCGTCGATGATGCGGTATATGTTGCCGTTGATGGAGATGAGGTCTATGTTCGGGAAGATGACGTGCCCTACCCTGCCCTCTGTATCTATGCAGTCGAGCCTCTGCGAGCGCAGATGGAAGTTCAGTCGCGCATGGCTCGGCGTACCGTCACTGAGGATTATGGTGCCCTGATAGAAGTCGTTGAGCAGGTACGGCCAGTTGACCGTCGGCTCATAGTCCTTCTGCGCGTTATTCTGTGCACCCGCCCCTATCAACGCTAGTGCTAACAGTAGCGATAACATCGTAATTTTTTTCCAAAGTCTCATAAATAACTATGAACTATGAATTATGAATTATGAACTATGAATTACTCCACCCTTCTCCATTTCAGCGGCACCTCTACGCCCTTCTCTGCCGCACGCTGTGCGTTACGGTTCTGTATGGTGCGCTGCTGGTCAGCCTTCTGCTTTATCATGCTCTCAGGCTTCTGCCGGGTAAGAGGCTTGGCGGTGAGGTTCCATCCCTTCGTGATGTCCCACTTCGCCTTGCACTCTATAGGGTCGGTGTAGTAGTACATCTCCTCCGGCTGGCGGTCGAGGTAGTAGTCGCCGGTGTCCCATCGCCCGTTGCCGTTGCGATCCACGAGTGCCTTTATATAATAGGTGGACGGTTTGACGTAGTAGAACTCCGCCGTGCCAGACGCTGTTGCCTCGCCTTTCTTGTTACGAACGACGGCAGTACGCGATACCTTCTCGCTGCCGTCCATCAGATAGACGAAGATCTGCGAGAGCGGACCCCAGCATGTAGAGTCCTTCGGAGCGTATGTCACGTCAACGAAAAGCGACGCGAAGTCCTCCTCCTTGCTGATCCTCAGTCCGCTCTTGTACTTTGTCGATTGCATGCCGTAGATATCCTCGAATGCCAAGGAGTCTATCTCCAGCGAATACTGCGCTCCCGGTATCCATTCGGAGTATATCTGCCAGTGTCTTGACAGCGTGTCGCCATCCTCCGGCTCAAAGACGAACGGCGCCCGGTACCACAAGGAGTCCTGTTCCACGTACAGATGTACGCTATCCCGCTCGATGCGCTTCATCGGAGTCTCGAAGTTCAGGCGTATGATGCCGTCCGGCGCAAGGTTCTGGTCCATGGCGAACTGCAGCTTCATGTGCTTCACCGGCATCAGCGTGTCGGTCAGTTCCTCGCCCTCCTTGAGTTTCTTGCGGCGCTTGGCGAGCTTCTTCTGCCACTCCTCCTCAGCCTTTTGCTTCTCCTTCATGCGCTTGGCGAAAGGTATCTTCGAGAGCACCTCCACGGTGTCCGTCTGCATTGTCAGTCCCAACGAGTCGCTGACGAGCGTCGTAAGCTCCAGCCTCAGCGTGTCGGTATTCACGAAGGCAGTGTCGCGCAGCCAGTAGGTTATGGTGTCACCCCTCTGTGATGGCTCTACGATAGCCCAGTCGCGGAGCTGCTCCGTCTTCACCGTTGCCGTCGCTGGCGCATCGAGGAGCTTCACCTGCGGCAACACGTATGTGCGGTGTTCCACGCTGACGGTGTCCAGCGGCAGTGCCTTCGCCTCCTCTGTCAGCGAGTCTATCAGCAGCGGTGCGGTGTAGAACAGCGAGAAGCTCTCCGGCTTCAGTCGCTCTGCCTTCAGGAAGTAGCGGTCTGTTATCTCGTGGGTGAATGCCGTCAGTATAATATTGTCTGGCAGGTAGTGTACGAAGCTCACCGGCTTGATGTCCTTGATGTGGTCCTTATCCGCCCAGATGGTGTCCTGGCGTGAGTCCATAAACACTGATGGCGACACTTTCTCGTGCGAGAACGACATCATCTCCGCCTTCTGCGAGAACTTGTAGTCGCCGTCGATATCCTTCAGCGCACCGATGAGGTACTCGCCCTCTGCCACGCCCTTGATGTGGAACTGTCCGCGCGAGTCGCTCCTTGCAACGCGCAGCAGCGTTGACACCCCGAGGCTGTCGGGATCCATCAGTCCCACGAGGATGCCCTTGACAGGCTCCAGCGTGCCTGCCTCCAGCACCGTTCCCGATACCTGCAGCGTATCGATGGTAGAACCCGTGGAGAAGGTGTAGGTATAGCTGCCCATAGGGTTGTTCTCGTTGTTGTCGCTGATGGCGTCAGAGAAGTCTATGGTGTATGTCGTATTAGGCTGCAGCGAGTCCTTCAGCATTATGCTGATAGTCTTGGCATGCGCCCTGATCTCCGGCTGCTCCTTCTGCGGAGGAGATATCGTAATATTCTCCGAAGGGTTGTCAACCTTCACGAACTCGTTGAAGTAGATAGACAGCTTCTTAGCCGTCACGTTCGTATCGTTCTCTGCCGGACGCGCCGCCACGACGTATGGTGCCCTCTCATCGAACCAACCACCGTCGGGAGCGCCCATGCGGGCACAGGAGACAAGCAACACAAGACCCACCCCCCAGCCCCCTCCCGTTAGTAAGGAGGGGGAGAAATTACGGAAAAGCGTTTTGATATATTCGTTAACTTCTCGCATTTAAGTGTAATCAGAAATAATGTTTACGGTTATTATCAAAAGTATTCGAAACTATTTAACCAAGGAAAAGCATATTCTTCTCTCCCCTCCCTATCAACGGGTTTCTGTCCCCCGACAACGGGGGGAACCGAAGGGGGTGTAAAGACCATTGAGGGGTTGGGGGCGGGTCTTTACATTTGGAGAATTTCCTCAATATGCTTTCGGTTATTCGCGAGTCGTGGCACCTTATGCTGTCCGCCGAGCCTGCCCTTCGAGCGCAGCCAGTCTTCGAAGAGTCCCGGGCGCGCCTTCACAATCTTCAGCTCCACCATGTTGATGTCCTTGAAGCGCTTCGCCTCGTAGTCGCTGTTCAGCTCCTGCAGACGGCGGTCGAGGAGCGTCGTGAAGCGTTCCAGGCTGTCCGGCTCCTTAGCAAACTCTATCACCCACTGGTGGTGCGGTATCACTCCCTCGCTGCGGAACACCGGAGCGGCAGTATATTCCTTCACTTCCGCACCCGTCTGTGCGCAAGCATACTGCAGTCCCTTCTCCGCATTATCCACAATGAGCTCTTCTCCGAAGGCATTGATAAACGACTTCGTGCGGCCTGTGATGTGGAACTTGTATGGCCTCTTCGACGTGAACTTCACCGTGTCGCCTATCATGTAGCGCCACAGTCCGCACGAGGTGGAGATTATCATGGCGTAGTTTCTGCCTACCTCGATGCCCTCCAGCGGCACCACCTTCGAAGGGTCCGTCAGCTGTCCGTTGTCGTCGATAGCCTCCATAGGCGCAAACTCGTAGTAGCAGTCGTAGTCGAGCATCAGCATCATGGCACTGTCCGCAGGGTCGTTCTGTATTCCGAAGAATCCCTCCGACGCGTTGTACGTCTCCATATACTTCATGTTCGGGCTCGTGATGAGCTGCTCATACTGCCTGCGGTACGGCGTGAAGGCTATGCCACCATGGAAGAACACCTCCAGGTTCGGCCACACCTCTTCCAGATGCTGCTTGCCCGAAAGCTCCATGACGCGCATCAGCACCGACATCATCCACGACGGCACGCCGGAGATGTTCGTCACGTTCTTCGTCAGACACTGGCGTGCAATGCGGTCGCGCTTCACCTCGAAGTCGCTGATGAGCGCCGTCTTCTTGTCCGGCACGCGTACGAGGTTCACCAGCGGATTGATGTTCTCTATCAGGATTGCCGACAGGTCGCCGACCAGCGAGCCCTCGACGTTGTAGTTAGGCATGTGCGATCCACCGAGAATCAGCGCCCTGCCGTCGAACAAGCGCGACTTAGGGTTGTTCTGAAGATACCACGCCACGACGTCCGTTCCTCCGGCATAGTGCAGCCGCTGCAAGCCCTCATGGCTCACAGGAATGAACTTCGACTTGTCGTTCGTCGTGCCCGACGACTTAGCATACCACTTCACCGCCCCCGGCCACAGCACGTCCTTCTTGCCGTGGCGCATCAGGTCGATGTAGTCCTTCAGCTCCTCGTAGGTGTTCACCGGCACGTTCCTCACGAAGTCCTCGTACGACTTAGTGTGCGAGAAGACGTGGTCCATGCCATATTTCGTATCCGTGGCGCGCTCAATGAGATGCCTCAGCACCTTCTCCTGCAGCTCCTCCGGACATGTAAAATGCTTCTCCAGCTCCCTCTGTCTCTTGAGGAACGCCAGCCTTGCTATTGATGTTAAACCCATTTCGTTTTTTGTTCTATAGCATTACTGCTATCTGCAATTTTCGTGCAAAAGTAACTAAAAAATGGTTACTACACAAATATTTTCACAAAAAAGTTGCAAAAGCAGCAGAAAAAAGAGATTCACAAGTAAAAGCCAGTTCCGTTACGTCACTTCCCACACAAAACAGCCATTCAACACTTGTTCACACACCAAAAACTTGACTTATATTAAGATTTTTCTGTTTTTCTACCTTCTCAAACCTATTTCTTCATATTTTATTTTATTATTTAACAACATTTACGTAACTTTGTTCCAAATTCTATATAGTGTCTGTCTTCGGCGCAAGACCGAGCACAACCTATTGAGCAACTTATACATACAAAAAATCTGTTTTTATGTTTTCTATGATTACCGAATGGGGGGGGGCAAATTAAGCCTCAACACATCCAGAAATCAATCATTAAGAGTAACGCTCTCGTCAGGACAACCCTCGTTGCCCTACTAACCCTCGTCACCATTGTGGCGGTGGGACAGACGGATCTGCCCACAACGCCAAATTCCATTCTCTTGGATGGACATGTTTATACGGTGTCAACGAATGCTACCATCACAGCCTCCAAGGCAGGTGAGGCAGGTCTTCGTGTTCGCCAGAATGCGCGAGTAGTCATCAACATCAAAAGTGGCGTTACGCTGACCGTTAAGGGTGCAGATGCGGATGCAGATGCAGGTTTTGCAGGTATGCCAGGTATCCTTGTGCCAGAGAGTTCTACACTCGTTATCATTGGTGAAGGTACATTGACTGCTACTGGTGGTAACGGTACAAGTGGTAAGGATGGTGATCCTGGACAGAATGCACGTGGAGAGGTGAGTCCTTCAGCTAATCCTTTTACCTATACTTACGATGCCAACAAAAACTTCGGTGGTGCTGGTGGTAAAGGTGGCGACGGAGGCTATGGTGCTGGTGCTGGCATAGGCGGTGCTGGTGGTAAAGGCGGTGCTGGTGGTGCTGCCACCGCACAGGGTGCAAATGCTACGAGTTATTCAGGTGCTGCAGGTAATGCTGGTTCAAAAGGTTCTTTGTCTGGTGGTATGGGTAAGGTGTATATACTAGGTAAGGTTACTGTTAACGCCAATGCTGGCGCTGGCGGATTAACGGCTGGTGCAGCAAAAGCAAATGGTATTTCCGGTTACACCACATCAAAAAGCAGCAATAACTACTATTCAGTAGGTGGTGGTGGCGCTGGTGGTGGCGGTGCAGCTGGTGGAGCTCCTACTTGTGCCATCGGTGCTGGCGGTATTGCTGGCGGTGGCGGCGGTAGCGGCGGCCAAGGTGGTGCAGACAGCAATAACAACTATGCAGCTAATGCAGGAAAAGCAAGCCCCTTTTGGGGATTTGGAACACAAGCTGATGCTATGACTGTTAACCAAGCTATCTGTACTGCAGCACCTGGCGAAGGCGGTCTTGGTGCAAAGGCTGGTAGTAAAACAACAGGAGTGACAAGAGACGAAGGACCAGGTAGAACTGCTACATTTAAGTTTTTTGGAGTAATAGTATCTTCAAACATCCAACACTACCCTAACACAGGCGGTGTTGGTGGTGCCGCTGGTGATGCAGGTGATGCAGGTGTAGCAGACAATGTTTATTGGCTAAACAATGCCACTATCAATGCTAATACAACGAATGCAGCAGAAAACCTTCAACCAGCATATACATCAGAGTCCCAGATACCGGCAGAGATACGTGCGCTTTACGAGGTTGCACTGACATTTGACAATCAGGGTGGCTCAACTGCTCGAGCAGCAGAGAAAATTGTTAAGGGCGAACCAATTGAGAATCTCGCAGACTTTACTATTCCTACAAAGACAGGATATTACTTTGATGGATATTATACAGAGCCGGAAGGTGGTGAAAGAATCTTTGACCATAATGGTAATGTAGTAGATGGTACGCGTACTTTCATTGAGGACGAGAATCTATATGCTCATTGGATAAAAAACGAATTTACTATTACTTGGGATTACTCCTATGTAAATCAGAGTGGCACTCTTCAGCATCTTAATACCACAGATAAAAGTAAATATGCAAAGATACAGTTCAATGTGGGCTCCGCTTTTGTAGCAACAGCTGGCTCAGAAACTGATGGCGCTGGTGTTTTCGCTGGTCATAGGATTGCTACAGCAACCATCACAGCACAGGTTGGTAGTGGTTCTAATACATCATCTACGATTTATGTTACAGAAGGACAACTGAAAACATTGCAAATCTCTGCAACAGCATTGTCTTCAAATAATATCTCTGCGACGGACAATAAGTATATTTCTAATAATAGCTCAACACACGAGGTTGTGCTTAGTGCTATTCCTTCTGGAACCTTCATGCAGGAATGGAGTGTGAATATTACTAATGAGAAGAAACCAACTGTCTTGAATGTTAAATTACTACGCTCCAATAGTGTAGATGGTGACTATGAGGTGATTAGTCAGCACACAACTGCATTTGCATGTAGTAATGTAGGAGGAAGATATACAGGCGTATATCCTGTTTGGCCTGAGAGTACACTCAATGAGAAACTTTACTATAAGATTCTGATTGTTGGTTACGAGATGGACGGAGTATCTCATAACGTAAATTCTATGCCATTGAGTACGGACGTATCTTCAAATGACAACCAAATTATTCTCACACAATCTATAGCATTACCAATTTTACACTTAAACCTTAATGCACCTACGGGCACGCATCCTCATTATGCTCAAGGCACAACGGAATATGTGTATGCTACTGCTCTTGGAGAAAACATAAGTCTTGAAGAATTTAAGGCACAACTTGAAAATTATCGTTTTGAAGGATGGACTTCTGTTGCGGATGATGACACTAAAACAATATCTGTTACTGCCAATGGTGATGTGTCAGTCTATGCCTCATGGGCTGATGCTATTCCACCTGTTATAAACTTCACAGGCTCAAAACTTAACGAAACAACAGACCTTCAAGGCTACGTGCATGGTTCAATGGATGTTTATGTCCACATTGAAGATGCTAATGATGGAACAGAGACTACTCAGTGGTATTATATTGCAGACAATAAGAACGAAACTCCAACAGAAGGACAGTGGATGCCACTGACTAACGGACAGAATGGTACATACACGGTAACAATTGAAGGAACAAACTTTGCATTTGGTTATGTATATATCAAGACGAAGGATAATGACGACAACTATTCTTATGTGATTTCTGATCAGTATAAGGTAGATAACCAAGCGCCATTTATATTTCATAATCCGGAAGGACGTCGTGAAGAAACATTCTCCGTAGTATGTTCTGATAATGACTATCCTACGATTGACGTAACAGTAGAAGATAACGTGGGTGTTAATGCTATCACCATAAATGGTAATGTTGTGACCAATGGCACGAATCTTCCCATAGGTGTTACAACGAATGTAATAAATGGCATAAGACACTTCTATCTTGCTAAACCAGGTGAAGCAGATGCTACGGAATATGATAAAGATAAAAATCCAATCATCCCAGAGTTTAAGGTTTATACCATTTCTGCAACCGATGCGGCAGGTAATACTGCAACTCGCCTGATGAATGTGTATGTTACCCACGAATGGAATGTTCGTAAGAATGCAAAAGGTCAATATCTGGATAAAAATGGCAATGTGACAGAAAATATAATGGAGGCATACATCGTAGAGCCCGCAACAGAGCCAAAGGATGGTGTGCCAGGATTGCTTCCTCACGTGAACTGTAAGCACTGTGCACGATATATTCTTGTAAATAAAAATGGCGAATGGACAAAGGTTGATAAAGAGAGTCCTTCTCAGTTAGCAGAGGTTCAACTGTTGCCTGGCTGTGTGTTGGTAATGAATGAAACAGACATCTTTGATGGTTGTAATAGTATCAACGCTGCTTTGACAAGAGCTAAGGAATACTTTAATAGAGACGGTACAAAAGCAAACCCTATCGGCATCGCCACCATCATCAAGCTTACTGCGCATCCTTTAGGCTATGGCGCTAAGGTGGATGCTGTTGATTTGAGCAATGCAACGCTTGTTGACCCAGGCCGTTCTCTCACCCTCGACCTCAACGGACAGAGTATCGACAATGATGGTGTGGCATACGCTAATGGCGTTACGGGTAATAGCAACGTGACAATCCTGCTGACGGATGATGGCGCACTGCCTTACACCAACAAGTCTGCGGTGAGTGGTTCGCCTGTAAGCTATGTGCGTACGTTCTCTGGCGTGCAGGGCGGCAAATGGCAGGCATTGTATGTTCCGTTCGTTATTGACAATGCGGGCGATGCAGAGCTCGGCACTATAGACCTTGCAAGAACCAGCGACGGTGTCACTACGCTGCATGTAAGCAGCATCACCTCTGGATTCACTGCCAATACATGCTATTTCGTGAAGCATGCTGCCGGAAAAATGACGTTAACGGGCTCTGCGCTTAGCGGTGTTACCCTCAGCGGCAAAGACCTTGACGAAGGCTACACCGTAGAGGCTTCACTGAAGAACGATGACCACGTGGCTACTGCCGACAGAGCGTTCTGGGTTGTTACGAACGGAGGTTCGTTCACATGGGCAAAGGCTGGCTCGCACCAGCGTCCGTACCGTTGGGTTGTGAAGACTCCAAACGGTCAGCAGAGTGCAAAGTCCATGGTGCTCAGCTTCGATGAGTACGATGCACCTACGGGCATAAAGGAGCTGAAGGGTAACGGCAGGTCTGCGGACGTTGTATATACGATTGACGGCAGAAGGATGCAGAATGCGGACAATCTGCGACCAGGCATATATGTCAAGGGTGGCAGGAAGATGGTTGTACGTTAAAGGATGAAAGGAGACAAATGAAAAGAAAATCATACATACAGCCGTACATCTGCTTCGAGCCAATAGACACCGACAATGTCCTTACGACCTATTCCAAAGGACTGGGCACAAACAATAATGGTGCTGGCAACGGTGATGGCGAAGGAGACTTCGCCAAGCGCTCCGACTTCATCTTCGACGAATCGGAAGACTGGAGCAGCCAGAATACATTTGAAGAATAGATAGATGTGCTCAGTGTACACAGCCTCAGCAGAATGTTCGCTTG
Organism: uncultured Prevotellaceae bacterium; assembly: GCA_945831805.1. Classification (GTDB taxonomy): domain Bacteria; phylum Bacteroidota; class Bacteroidia; order Bacteroidales; family Bacteroidaceae; genus Prevotella. The sequence goes on along the minus strand of CAMADY010000015.1, from coordinate 15,771 downwards.
AACCAGAGTTTGTATAACGGATCAACGAAGACGAGGTCTGCGCCTTGCTTCTCAAGGATGTCCAGGCGTCGTAGCACGGACTTGTTGCGCGTGATGGTCTGCGGTGCGCCAAGGCTGTAGCGCCTTACCACCTCAGCGGAGTTGAGTCGCTGCTCTCCGTCAGCGACGGCACGGAGCATTGCTATCTGCGAGGCAGCGAGGCTGTCTGTCTCTGACTCAAAGACAGGCATGTTGGTGTCGAGCACCGCCTGCAGCTGACGCTGTATTATCTCCTCCGTTGCCACGGTGTCCGTAGCGGCCCAAACGAAGAAGCTGAACTGCTGGACGTACCATGAGTGGTTCTCCATCGTGCGGCAGATCATTGCGGCATTGTCCTCAGAGATCTCCTTGCCCGTCTCGCGGAAAGTCTTTACGATATAGTCTATCCAGTATTGCGACTCTATCTTCTGAAGATACAGGGTCTGCCCGAAACGATAGAACGGTTTGTTGGAGTTGGTGAAGATGTCCATCAGCATGTGGCGCTTGCTGCCGTAGAGACAGTAGGTGACGTCCTGCTGCTGTTGCCATACGGAGCGCAGCATGCCCTCCATGCCCCTCCACTCCGGAAAGTCCGCCAGCTTCTGGAACTCATCGATGCAGACAATGACGTGCAGGCCCTTCTCCTCTGCGAGGCGCTGCGGCAGGTTAAGGAGTTCCTCCACATTCATCGGCGACTCCTTCTGCTGCAGGTCCAGCTCGACCTCTATGAAAGGTCCCTTCAGCTTGAACTTCGCACTGAGGTTCTTCAGATAGCTGCGCACCAGCTCCATACCCTTGTCGAGCGTCGTTGCCACACTGTTCACCACGGCAGAGGCAAAGGCGTTGTAGAACTCCTTCTCGCTGTTGAGCCGGAAGGCATCGATGAAGCATGCCACGGTATCGCTGTGCTCCGCCTCTATCTCCTTCATCGTAGCCTTGACAAGCGACGACTTACCCCATCTTCTCGGTGAGATGATCGTCACGTTCACGCCGTTGCAGAGAAAGGTCTTGAGCTGCTGGCGATCTTCTATTCTGTCAATAAAGTTCTCGTTTTCCGCGAGTTCGCCATATACAAATGGTTTCTTCATAACTCTCCATTTTTTTAAAATTCTGCCACAAAGTTACAAAATTATAAGCATTGTTGATATAAATACTCTTATAATTTTTATATTTTTAACGCTTGCAGAGTGTTTCATGACAATCCTGGTTATGAACTGAATGGTTAGAAACAGATGATATTTTATGTATGCCACTAAAAAATATATAGGATTTCTTGCACGTTTCATATTTTCTTTGTACTTTTGCAGCAGCATTGCATTATGAAATTAACGTAACGCAAAAATCATAATACTGCAAAAGACTATGTATCAAGACAATCCATTCATAATAGAAGGTTACGTCGCACCAAAATACTTCTGCGACAGAGAGGATGAGACAAGACTGTTGGTGGAGCACATCGCCAACGGAAGGAACGTCGCACTCATTGCAAAACGACGTCTCGGCAAGTCTGGACTGATACACAACATGTTCGCACAGGAGGGGGTACAGCAGAGGTACAACACCTTCTTCATCGACATCTACGAGACGAAGAACCTCAACGAGCTAGTCTTCGAACTCGGCAAGGGAATCCTCACACAACTGAAACCTTACGGCAGACGTGCCTGGGAGGCATTCATCAGCGTGCTGGCATCGCTGCGCCACACCATAACATTCAACAGCGAGGGTCTGCCGGCATGGAGCGTCACCATCGGTGACATCAAGCATCCGGACGTCACACTCGACGAGATCTTCCTCTTCCTCAACAGCTCCGACCGTCCGAACATCGTTGCCATAGACGAGTTTCAGGTCATTGCCGACTACCCGGAGAAGACGGTGGAGGCAGCGCTGCGCAAGAGGATACAGAACTGTCACAACACTCGCTTCATCTATTCCGGCTCCCATCGGCACATGATGTCACAGATCTTCGCATCGCCTACACGACCATTCTACAATAGTTGCGCACTGATGGGACTGGACCCCATCGACCGACAGAAGTATCTCGATTTTGCCAACAGCCACCTGGCAGCAAACATCCAGAGCATCAGCGAAGAGGCGTTCTGCTATCTCTACGACAAGTTCGACGGCACGACATGGTACATACAGTACGTGCTGAATACGCTATATTCCACCCCCACCCCCTCCATTACCTTCGGCAAGGACGACATAGACAGGGCCATCGGCATCATACTGCAGCGCAACAGCTTCGTCTATTCCTCGCTCGTCTTCATGCTTACGACAAAGCAGAAGCAGCTGCTCTATGCCATTGCAGCAGAGAAAGAGGTGCAGGCACTGATGGCGCAAGGCTTCCTGGAGCGTTGCAAGATGAGTGCCAGCACGGTGCAGACTGCCGTGAAGGCTCTACTCGACCTCGACTTCGTCACGAGGACGGACGAGACTAATGCCTACGTCATCTACGACAGGTTATTCGCAATATGGCTGCGGGAGAAGATTATGAATGAAAAATAGGGCTTTGATATACATATTGACTCCAATTGGAATAACAAGAAAAAAATTAATGAATAATTCGTGGATAATTCGTGTTTAACATAAATTCCCATAAATTTACCACGAATTTATTCAAAAATTATATTTTGGAGTCACTTTGTATATTAGTGCCAAAAATAGCACGGAAAAATTGGTACGTATGCTATTGCGATGTAATATGTATGTTATTACACGGTAAAAGCATAGCTATTAGGGCGTAATATGATAGCTTTTACACCGTAATAACTATGCTTTTAGAATACCCCCTGCAACCCATTGTCTTTCAGGCGGTTGCAAATGCGGATTTTTTAGCTTTCGAGACACGGAAAAATTGTACCTGAGCACCTACGGAGCGCAAGAATTTTTGTTCCGTTTCGAACACTAATTCCGACGATTTACACAAATAAAAAAGTATTTTCGGTCATTCGCGGTACATTCACGGTCATTTACGTAGCGCCGCAGGCATTATTTTTCATTTTTAACGCTTGTTACCTGGAACAGCCATTGCAACTGTTGCTGTAACCGCATCCCTTGCAGTCCTTGCAGCAGTTTTTCTTTCCACCGCCACGGTAGAGATAGTATGCGACGGTGAAGAAGGCAAGGATGACTATGTAAAGGAGTATGTTGGAAATAGCGTTCATGTGGTTTGAGGGTTGTTGAGTGAAGACTCTTCACTTCATATTAAAACAAGAGATACGTGAGCCACGCTATGAGGTATGCTATGAGGCACTGGAAGATGACGACGGTGATGGCGTCGCGCGTGCCGAGCTCACGGCGTATGGATGCGATGGCTGCCACGCATGGGGTGTAGAGGAGGCAGAAGACCATGAGGGCGAGGGCTGAGGATGTGGTCAGAACGTCGCTGAGGGAGACTCCAGCGCCGAAGAGTACGCTGAGGGTACTTACTACGCTCTCCTTCGCCATAAAGCCGCCAACGAGCGATGTGGCGATGCGCCAGTCGCCGAAGCCGAGTGGCTGGAAGACGGGTGCTATGAGGCCTGCTATCTGTCCGAGGATGCTCTGCGAGGGGTCATCAACGAGGCTGAGGTGCCACGAGAAGCTCTGGAGGAACCATATTACGATGGTAGCCATGAAGATGACGGTGAAGGCGCGCTGGAGGAAGTCGCGGGCTTTCTCCCAAAGGAGCATCAGCGTATTGCGCATGCCCGGCAGACGATAGTTCGGGAGCTCCATGACGAACGGCACTGCATGGCCTTTGAAAAGTGAAAAGTGAAAAGAGAAAAGTGAAAAGTTATTGCCGATGTTCGAGATTCCTCTTATGACAAGTGCGCAGAGGATGCCCGTGATGATGCCGAGGGCATACATGCAGCACATGACGAGGGCGGCATTCTCCGGGAAGAAGGCAGCGCAGAAGAAGGCGTAGATAGGCAGCTTCGCGGTGCACGACATGAAGGGCGTGAGCATGACGGTGAGTCGGCGGTCGCGTACTGACGGCAGGGTGCGGCTCGCCATGACGCTCGGCACAGAGCATCCGAAGCCTATCAGCAGCGGCACGATACTGCGTCCGGAGAGTCCCAGGCGGCGCAGGAGCTTGTCCATGACGAAGGCTATGCGCGCCATGTAGCCACTGTCCTCGAGCATTGAGAGGAAGAAGAAGAGGGTTACGATGATAGGTACGAAGCTTGCCACGCTGCCCACGCCGGCGAAGATGCCGTCAATGATGAGCGACTGCACGGCGTCATCGACCTTATACTGCTGCATGGTGTCGGAGCAGAACTGGGTGAAGAGGTCTATGGCTTCCTCCAGAAGTTCCTGGAGCGTGCCTCCTATAACGTCGAAGGTGAGCCAGAAGATGAGCGCCATGATGGCGAGGAACGATGGAATCGCCGTAAAACGGCCTGTAAGGAGCTTATCGATGCGCATGGAGCTACGGTGTTCCCTACTCTCCTTCGGATGGACCACGGTGGCCTCACAGAGCTTCTCGATGAAGCTGTAGCGCATGTCTGCCATGGCGGCGGCACGGTCGAGGCCGCGCTCCTCCTCCATCTGCTTTATGATATGCTCTATGGTCTCCTTCTCGTTCTGCGAGAGATGGAGAGCCTCTTTGACGAGGTTGTCGCCCTCCACGAGCTTCGTAGTGGCGAAGCGCAGCGGTATGCTGGCGCGCTGGGCGTGGTCTTCTATGAGGTGCATGATGGCATGGAGGGATCGGTGTACGGCTCCGTTGTGGTCTTCCGGTGAGCAGAAGTCCTGGCGGGCTGGTGCCTCCTGATACTTCGCCACGTGGACGGCATGCTCCACGAGCTCCTGGACGCCCTGGTTCTTCTTGGCAGAGATAGGCACGACAGGTATGCCGAGGTAGCGCTCCATCTGGTTTACGAGGATGGTGCCGCCGTTGCCCTCCATCTCGTCCATCATGTTCAGCGCAAGGACCATCGGTATGCCAAGCTCCATGAGCTGCATGGTGAGGTAGAGGTTGCGCTCGATGTTCGTGGCATCGACGATGTTGATGATGCCGGAGAGGGGAGTGCTCTTCAAGGCGGAAGCATCGCCTTGAACAATACCGGAGGTCTTGCCGAGGATGAATTCGCGGCTGACGATCTCCTCTGCGGTGTATGGCGAGAGGCTGTAGATGCCTGGGAGGTCGGTGATTTCGGTGTTTTTGATGCCACGGATGGCACCGGACTTGCGGTCAACGGTGACGCCGGGGAAGTTGCCGACGTGCTGGTTGGCACCGGTGAGCTGGTTGAAGAGCGTCGTCTTGCCGCAGTTCTGATTGCCGGCAAGTGCGAAGGTGAGCGTCTCGCTGTCAGGCAGCGGGTGCTCATGGGTGGAGTCATGGAAGCGTCCGCCCTCACCAAGTCCCGGGTGAGTGCCCACGGCATAGCGGTCGGGGGTCTGCTTCTCCTTGGGCTCCGCTATGACTACCTCTATCTCCTTTGCATCGTCCTTGCGCAGGGTTAGCTCATAGCCATGGAGCTGCAGCTGCATCGGGTCGCCCATAGGAGCAAACTTCTGTAGTGTTACGATAACGTCGGGGATGATGCCCATGTCAAGGAAGTGCTGACGGAGATGTCCTTCTCCGCCAACGCTGAGGATGCGTGCCGACTGGCCTATTTGCAGTTCGTTGAGTGTCATGAGTGGGGGTTTGCGGTTGTACGGTTTTGCGGTTTTGTGGAATAGTGCATGTCAGCGCAGCTGGCGCACGGTCGTTTACGAATTTCCGGGTACAAAGTTACAAAAAAAGATTTGCAATCCCATTGCATTATGCAAAGAAATTGCAAATCTTAGTGCATAAATACTTAATTATGGGTATAAAAACTACTTCTTTCCCTTTACAACGAGTGGCTTAGGACCGTTCTGGGTAGGAATGACAGGGATGATGTTGCCCTTCTTGTCGAAGGTCATCTTGTCGATGCATACCTGACGGTGGGTGCCAGGCGAGAGCTGGCGCTCACGGTAGTTAGGGTTGATGCGGTGATATACGATGTACCACTCGTCCTTGCCGTTGAGCTGGAGTACGGAGTTGTGGGCAGTGCCGTAGATCTTCTCTGATGGCTGCTGCTGGAGGATGACAGGGTTCTCTGCAACGGTGATAGGTCCGAGAGGTGACTTGCTGGTGCCGTAGGCTACGTGGTAGTTGTCGGCGCCGGTGTCATCGACAGACCAGAGGAAGTAGTATGTTCCCTTGCGATAGAAGACGTATGCGCCTTCACGGAAGGCATAGTCGCGGAGCGTGCCGCCCTTCGGTGTGAGGTTGACCTTCGTCTCAGGCTTGATGGAGAGCATATCGTCGTTGAGCTCTGCGCCAGCCATGAAGCCGTTGCCCCAGTAGAGGTAGCACTTTCCTGTCTTTGGGTCCTGGAAGACATCGACGTCGATGGCCTGTCCGCCACGTGCGTCAGCAGGACGGTCGGCATCGGTGATGATAGGGTGTCCGCAGTCAACGAATGGTCCTGTAGGGCTGTCGCTGATGGCGCAGCCTATCTCCTTGCGGTTGGACTGTGGGTTGTGGGCAGAGAAATAGAAGTAGTACTTGTAGTCCTTGCCAACCTTCTTCTCTATGATACATGGTGCCCATGCGTTGCCTACTGCCCACTTCACCTGGTCGCCCTTGACGTCGAGCATCTTGCCGCAGTCCTTCCAGTCTATGAGGTTGTCGGAAGAGAATACGGAGAAGTCATGGCCACCCCAGCCTGGTGTGCCGTCGGTGGTGGAATAGATGTAGAACCTACCGTCCTTCTTGGCATGGAGCACCTCCGGGTCAGCATGGAAGTCAGGGAGTATAGGGTTCCTGCCATCGCCCCACTCCTTGAGGAGGCGGTCCTTCTCTTCCTGTGTGATAGGCATGATGGTTCCGTGGCGTGGTGTGAACTTGCCTACGGTCTTGGTGTCTGCCACCCACTCGAACTTCTTCAGGTCGGCAGACTTGCAGAACTGATAGTGTCCGGCACCGTAGCAGTCGTACATTACGACCCATGAGTTGCCGTCAAGGCTCTTGCATACGCCGACGCCCTCAACGGCCTTGTTGCATACTTCGACGCGGTCCGGCCACTTGGTCCACTGGCTGCAGAGAGGCTTGCCAGGCTCTGCTGTGAGCTGCTTTGCGACAGCCTGGTAGATGCCACCGCCTGCCTCTGACTTATAGAAGAGGTGGAAGAGCTGGTCTGCCTCGTTGAAGACGATGTCGCCGTCGATGGCAGCGCGGCCGTCGTCGAAGAGGAGTGTTGGTTCGCCCTCAAGGTCTGTGAAGTCCTTGTTGGCATACTGATAGAATATCTTGTCGTACTGGCACTTTCCGTCGTTGGTGAGGAGCGAGAAGAATACCATGTACTTGCCCGCCTTATGGTCGTAGATGGTCTCTGGTGCCCATACGCGAGTTACGTTCTTCCAGGTCTTTGGGTACTTGGTAGGGAAGTTGATGGCGGAGTGCTGCCAGTTGATGAGGTCTGTTGACTTCATGAGTACGAGTCCGCGGTTTGATGCCCATCCGAGTGATGACTTCATGTCGGTCACGACCATATAGAAGGTCTTGCCGTCCTCGCCACGCAGGATGTGCGGGTCACGGACGCACTGTGTGACAGCGATGGAATCTGACTTTATGACAGGGAGTCCCTGGTTGAGGAGTGTGTACTTGTAGCCGTCGTCAGAGAGGGCGTAGCATATCTGCTCCTGCTCAGGCGCATTGCCTGTGAAGTAGGTGAAGAGATAGGATACGTACTTGCCGGACTGTGCGCTGGCGGTGATTGCGAGGGCGCAAGCGAAGAGGGTTGTCAGTAGGGTTTTCATTGTGGGGGTTAGGGTTGAAGGATTGAAGATGCCGTGCGAAAAAACCGCACGGAACAGTGGCTGCCTCCCCATATTAATCCCTCCCACCCGGGGGAGGGTGCCCAAAGGGCGGGAAGGGGGCTTATTTAGTTATTGAAGTAATAGATGAAGATGGCTATGCCTTCTATGGCTTTCTTGCCTGTCTCCTTGACGTTCATGACGAACTTTACCTCAGTCTTTACTGCGCCACGGAGGTTCTGGATGGACTGGAGGGTAGTGGTGAGGTTGAGGGACTGGCCGGAGAGTACTGGCTGACCGAACTTCATCTTGTCGATGCCGTAGTTGATGAGACGCTGCACGTTCTGCACGTCAACGATCTGTCCCCAGAGGTGTGGGAGTACGGAGAGTGTGAGGTAGCCGTGTGCGATGGTAGTGCCGAAAGGGCTCTCTGTCTTTGCCTTTTCCTCGTCAACGTGGATCCACTGGTGGTCGAGGGTTGCGTCTGCAAAGAGGTTGATGCGCTCCTGTGTGAGCTCTACGTAGTCAGAGGTGCCGAGCACCTGGCCTTCGTACTGTGCGAAGTCTTCGAATGATGTGATTGTAAGCATTGTTATAGTTTATTGTTTTGTTGATTTTGGCGAATGGGGAGGGTTATTGTGGGGCGGTGGCAGGTATGGTGAATGAGACGATGGTGCCTTCTTCGGGCTGTGAGTATATCTCTATGGTGCCGTTCATGCTCTCTACGATGAGTTTGGAGACGGCAAGACCGAGTCCGGTGCCCTGCACATAGTCGTTGAGCTTTACGAAGCGTTTAAAGACGTTCTGCTGGTCTTTCTGGGCTATGCCGCAGCCGGTGTCGCGACAATAGACGGTGAGGTGTCCCTCGTCGTAGCGGTAGCCTGCACGTATGTATCCTCTCTTTGTGAACTTGGCAGCATTGCTGACGAAGGCATCCATCACCTGCATGATGTGCTCCATATCAACGGTCAGTGGCAGCGATACGCACGTACGGTCAATGATGAGCTTTACGTCAGGCGACGTGATATAGTGGCTTAGCGCCTCAACCTTCTGTGGGAATAGCTTTGCGAAGTCAACATCGGTTTTGTGGAGCTTGATGCCCTCCATGTCCATCGTAGATAGCTGCAGAATGTTATCGACGAGTGCTATAAGCAGCTGGCAGTTGTGGATCATGATGTCGAGATACTCCTTGCGCTCCTCTGGCTCGCATTCTAACTTCAGCAACTCAGCGAAGCCATTGATGGCGTTGAGCGGCGTACGTAGTTCGTGGGTCATATTGGCAAGGAAGAGAGCCTTCTGACGGTTGGAGTCCTCAGCCATTGCCGTCTGTTCCGCGAGCATATTGAGGGTGTTCTGCTGATGTGAAATGTCACGGAGTATGCCGAAGGCTCCTATGAAGTTGCCGTCGCTGTCGTAGTCCGGCATCATCATGACGGCATACTGCTTTGTCAGCGAAGGGGCATAGACGTTCCCGCTGAACGCCATGATGTTGTTGTGAGGTTTGGAGAAGTAACCCTCCGGGTCGGAGATAATCTCCTGGTGTTCCTCCTTGTATTCAGGCAACAACTGCTTGAAGAAGTCGCTGAGTGACATCTTTACGTCGAAGGAGAGGAGGTCTCTTGATATCTCAAGGCAGTCCGAGCCCTTTCTCCACCTGAAGGTGTGCATCTTGTTATGGCGCAAAACGAATCGCAGCTCCATCTGGTAACGCTTCAAGGACTCCTTTACCTCGTCGAAGGTACGGTCGATGTGCAGGTCCTCCTGATGCTGCTTTATGAAGTCGGTATGGTCATAGACGCAGAGCATATAACCCTTCAGCAGCTTCTGCTGGTCGTAGATGCTGTAGATACGCACCTCCATTCCGGAATGCAGGTTCAGCTCCGGTATCTCTACGTGTGTGCAGAACCACTCGTGCATGTCGCGTTCCAGCGTTATACCGTTTCCGATGAACGGCGTATCCTGCAGGTTTGTCCTCTTGATATAGTCGTCAACGCGTGTGGATCCGCCCCTTCCGAGGATATACCTCATGGCACCGTTGATGGACACGTTGACGCCCTTGGTATCGTAGAACGCCATGCCGTCCTCCGGTATATCCACGATGCTGGAGAATTCGTTCGTCACCCTGTCGATGGACTCCTGCTCACGAATGCGCTCCGTCTCGTCCGTGAGTGTTAGATAGACATAGAGCGGATTTCCGTAGCGGTTGGACTTGACGGTGGCACTGGCCTTCATCATGCGCCAGTTTTCTGACGTATCGCCATACTTGCGTATGCGGAAGGTTATAACGGGCAGGTTGGTATTTCCGGAGTCCACGCTCTTACGTATGTCATACACGCTGATGATGTCGTCAGGATGAATCATAGCCTCCCAGTCGTGCAGGGAGCATCCTCCCTCGGGTAGCAGGTCGGTAGAGATTCCGTCAATCCACATCTTGCGCACGTTCATCATTATGATATGGCACTTGGTTATGTCGATGGACATGCGCGTGATGCTCTTGAACTCCGTCTTCAGCTCGCGTGAGTATCCGGAACGGTAGTACAGTAGCAGTCCGATGACCACGAAGACAATGACGAGCAGCAGGGTCACGATGAGCACTATCTCGAACATCGACCCAGACTTCTCGCCGGTGTATTTTCCGGAGAGCCATTCGTCGCAGATTGCCTTGTAGGAGTCCATCTTGCTGTATTCGAGGAACTGCTTGTCGAGCTCGTGGAGTAGCAGCTTGTCGGAACTGGTGAAGCGGAAGTTTCCGTCGGGAATGTCTATGCCATCAACATATACCTCCTCCTGAATGCCGAGCTTATTGACAAGGGAATTGATAGACGACATGCCCCACATATAGTAGTGCACCTTGCCGTTGACGACGCCCTGTATAGCCTCCGTAGGCTCCATATACATAACGTGGAACGGCACCTTGTCCCTGAAGAACGACATCAGGTAGAGGTGTGCATAGTCGTTCTTGTTGACATAGATGGTGTCGGTGGGCTTGATGAGCTGTATGCTGCGTATTCCCTCGGTCTCCTTCTTGTGTATGATGCCTACCTTGTATGGCGCCAGCGACGTTCTGCCGTAGCCTACATTGCGTACGCAGTCGTTCTTGTAGATGTCTATCATGAGGTGGGCATGTCCTGCTGCAATCTCGCGCTTGGCAGCCTTCCACTCCATCATGCGTATCTCGTGGGCCACGTGCATGCGTTCGAAGATATGCTTTATGAGCTGTATCTGGAAGCCGTCGGGCTCTCCCCGGTCGTTGACGTATGCAAAGGGCTTGAAGGTCCAGTCGGCAACGATGACGAGGGGATGCTTCTTCGTATAGCGTATGCCGAGGGGCTGCATCCTGTCTATATCCTTCTTCAGGTCGATGTCGTCCTGCTCTATCAGCGCCTCGATGTTCTCGTCGCTGCGTATGTCTGTCCGCAACGGCTGCTGTGCACAGACAGGCACGGCAATGCCCGTCGCCATCAGCGCGATGGCGATAAGGAGGGTCGATATGTAGCGATGGATGGTCATTGTTCTTTTCTTGGGGGAAGACGGAAACACCGTCTTCAACGTGGCCGCTTGGTGAAAAATGTTATTCGCCGTCTTGGGGGATGATGATGTATGTAGAGGTGCCGTGGCCTGGCTCGCTCTCTATGTCGATGGTTCCTCCGAGGAGGTTTACAAGGGCTTTGCATATAGGCATCTCAAGTCCTGAGAGCCTGTAGTTGTGCTCCTCTGACGTGAAGCTGTCCACGAGTCGCGGCTCGAAGAGGTTTTGCATCACGGACGGCGGTATGCCCTGACCGTTGTCCTCCACGACGATGGAGAACATATCCTTGCGCAGCATGTACCTTACGGTGAGCTTTCCGAAGCCCATATAGCGTGCGGAGAGTGCCACCGCCTCACGTACGATACGCTCCATGATGCTCCTGTCGGTCTTGAAGGTAAGCGTGGAGTACGTGTTCTCCAGCTTGAAGGATACGTTCTCGTTGGTGTAGGTGTTGAAGGTCTGGTTGACAACCTTGTCGAAGAGAGCCACGATATCGACATCCTCGAAGACCGGCTTGCGCAGTCCTGCCTCTATGCGCGACAGCAGCAGCGTATCGTCCGAGAGCGTTATAAGTCGCTGCGTATTGCCCGTGATGCTCTTCAGGAGTTTCTGCTCATTCTTCTGCGATGCCTCTTCTGCCAGTCGCTTGATGGTCTGCTGCATTTTCATGAGAGGCTGACGTATGGAGTACGACATATTCTTGAGGAACATCTGCTTGAGATGCTCCGCCTCACGAGCCTTCGCCGTCTCCTTCTTCAGCTGTGCCTCGGCATGCAGCTCGTCGGTGATGTCGCGGCAGATGCCGAAGTACGAGTTCTTTCGTCCGTTGTTGTCATACAGCGGATGAATGTCGAAGCAATATGATATGTGGAGCCCTGCCTCGTTATGCAGCAGCGTGGTAACGACGGTGTGTATGTCGTTGTTGTCGCCGGACTCTATCCTTCTGAAGATGCGGAATATCTTCTTCATGTCCTTCGAGTCTATAAGCTCCAGCACACGCAGCTGCGAGAACGTTATGATCTTGTTGTTCGTAGTGTTGCGTATAGACAGCTCACGCGTCTCCATGTCGTAGTTGAGAGTCCAGATCTTGTTGGCCATGAGGGTATATGCCATACGCTTGCGGTAGGTCTCGTTCTCCCTGACGAGCTGGTCGCGGCGCAGCTTCTTTCCAACAATCAGCTTGTGCTTGTTGGTCTGCTTCGTGATGTCGAGGATGAAGATGAGGTATCCCTGCATGTTTCCCTCGCCGTCGCACGACCTGACGACGTGCAGATGGTAGTATCCGTATTCCGGAATCCTGCTGTCGTGTAAATGGCGCTCCGACGATGTGTAGAAGTCCGGATGCTCCTCCGGGTCGGGGTTGAAGTTAGAGAAGTGTGCAAACGGCATGTACCACGACATCTCCGAATTCTTGATCTTCGCGCAGAAGGAGAAGTCGTTCGGACAGTTCTCAAAGTCCATTCCCTCAAAGACTCCGAAGTCCTTGATGTTATAGTTATGGCTTATCACCTCATCGACGTCAGAGATGCCCATCTTGACGCACAGGCGCTGGTTGATGCCAATGAGTCGTCCGGTCTTGTCGAAGCGCATGACGCCCGCAAAGGCTATATCCATGGCTGTGAGGTAGCGCTCGCGCAGCAGTCGCATGCGGTCGATGTGCGCCTTGCTGTGCGTAATGTCGTGCTGCACGCCGCAGATGAGGTATATCTTGCCGTATTCGTCCTTCAGCTCCTCCATGTGCACCTCCACGTCAAGGATCTTCTCCATGTCGAGGTCATAGCTGCGGAGCGTCTTAACCACCGGATCATGGTCCTCAGAGAGGAAGTCCATCACCTGCTGGTGTATGATGTTGAAGTCGTCGTCGGGATAGAACTTGGAGAACTCGAACGAGCTGTAGAGCTCTGCCACGTTACCGTCGCTCGTCATCCACGCATAGTGTCGCGTCAGGGGGTAATAGACCCATACCCTGATGTTGTTGCTGTCAATCACCAGCTCCATCTGCGCACGGATATCCTTCAGCGTGTCGGAGGTGTAGTAGCGGCGGTTTATGCGCAGCAGTACTATAAGCAGCACCACCAGCAGCGTGCATCCGCCCACTATCAGCGGCAGGTAGATAGGTATCCCCTCGTCCCTAACACGCCCCGTGTCCATCCATTTCTCCCTCAGCAGGTCGATGGTTCCATCCTTCTGCAGCTCCAAGCACACGCTGTCGATGCGGCTCAGCAGCGCCTCGTCCTTCGACATGTACGTGTAGTTGAAGGAAGGTATATCTACGGGAACAAGCGTATAGCGGTCTTCCAGATGATACTTCTTGAGAATCCAGCGCATGAGCATCTGCTCCCAGATGGCACCCTGCGTGCCGTTGGAAGCCTCCTTGAGAACCTCCGCCTCCATGTCATCGACGATGGTCATGGTACTGTCCGGAAATCCGTTGTCGTGAAGGTAATGGTATGCGCTGCTCGTTATGCGGACCACGAACGGCCTATGGCGCAGTTCGTGGAGGGGTATCTTTCCTGTGGAATCGGATTTGTGTACGAACATCACGTTGTTGAACGAACAGACCTTGGCCTTTCCGAAGTGTCCGTACTCACTGTTATAGCTGGCAGCCACTCCGATGGTAAGCTGCACGCTGTCGTTTTTCATGTCGTTATATACCTTGTGCTGGTTGACAAGGCGTATGCTGTAGGGTATGTCAAGGCGATCCATGACAATTCGTGTGAGCTCCACGTTGAAACCGTCGGGCTCGCCAGACTCATTGATAAACGAGTATGGCCACTTCGTCCATGAGTCCTCGTATATCAGCGGATGGCTATCGTCGTACCTACCACTGCCCAATGGCATATACGCCACGGCTTCCACCATCAGCGTATGGCAGAGCACCAGCAGAAGTATATATAATGTACGATGAGATTTCATTAAAACTGAAAATGGAAAAAGGAAAATGGAAAGTTGTGATTACCTTTTTACCATTAGTGTATTGTTTATAGTTAGTCTGTGCAAGAAAAAAGCATAAACGAGAACCATGAACCGGGGGAAGCTGTTTCCCCCAATTCACAATTCCCGAATTACTATAAATGTATTAGTCAGCAAGCTTAGCACAGATGAACTCACGGTTCAGGCGTGCGATGTTTGCGATAGACTCGTTCTTAGGACAAACAGCCTCGCAGGCACGGGTGTTGGTACAGTTACCGAAGCCCAGCTCGTCCATACGTGCTATCATAGCCTTAGCGCGCTTAGCAGCCTCTGGACGTCCCTGTGGAAGGAGTGCCAGCTGGCTTACCTTTGAGCTGACGAAGAGCATTGCAGAACCGTTCTTACATGCAGCTACGCAAGCGCCGCAGCCGATACATGTAGCGCAGTCCATTGCCTCGTCGGCATTCTGCTTAGGGATGAGGATAGCGTTGGCATCCTGTGCCTGACCGGTACGGATGGATGTGTAGCCACCAGCCTGGATGATCTTGTCGAACGCACCACGGTCAACCATACAGTCCTTGATGACTGGGAAGCCGGCAGAGCGCCATGGCTCAACGGTGATGACGTCGCCGTCGTTGAACTTACGCATATAGAGCTGGCAGGTTGTTGCGCCGCGCTCTGTCTTGCCGTGTGGAGTACCGTTGATGTAGAGCGAGCACATACCGCAGATACCCTCGCGGCAGTCGTGGTCGAATACGAAAGGCTCCTTGCCCTTGTTGATGAGCTGCTCGTTCATCATGTCGAGCATTTCGAGGAATGAAGTATCGTCTGGTACGTTCTTCATTACTTCCTCATCGAAGTGTCCCTTTTCCTTAGGACCGTTCTGCTTCCAGAACTTTACTGTTACTGTTATATTCTTAGCCATTGTTGTAACGGTTTTATGGTTTTATGGTTTTATGGTTTTACGGTGTTTACCTGAGAACGTTTATAAATGAGCGAATGCAACATTTTGTTAACATCCCCATTAAGGTTGTCAATTTTCGTGAAGTCCTCATCTGTCAAATAATTCTGACTCTTCGAAATGAGAATCTGGGTGTCCAATTCGTTTGAAGAACCTAATGAATTATATAAAAAATGAATAACCTCTGCATTTGTAGAGCGCCCATAACCTTCAGCTATATTAGAAGGAATAGAAACTGCAGCTCTTCTCATCTGGCTGACGAGTCCAAACAACTCATCTTTTGGATACGATTTTGACACTCTGTATATCTCATCGCATAGAATCATTGATTTCCTCCAAACATCCAGATTTTTATGAGGTCCCATCATAGCCGACAACCGTATAACCGTATAACCGAATAACCGAATAACCGAATATTAGTTCTTGTAGTTACGTGTTTGTACCTTGATGATTTCATACTCGAGAGGCTCCTTGGAGAGTTCTGGCTTCGTGTCGTCGTTGCCCATGTACTCCCAGCAGCCTACGTAGAAGAAGTTCTCATCGTCACGCTTTGCCTCACCTTCCTCTGTCTGGTGCTCCT
>CAMADY010000014.1 GCA_945831805.1 uncultured Prevotellaceae bacterium | reverse complement strand
ATGATTATCTGGAATTGGTAATTTGATTTAATTGTTGTTCTAGACTCAAGATCTTTGTAAGACCTGCTTTTTCAATAGTAATTCCTAGGCCATGATATGCTCCCCAGATAACAAATGGTAAAGTGGCACCATGCCATGCTCCACATAACAAGAATACAACGAACATGTTTAGATATTCTCGGAATTTACCTTTACGGTTTCCACCTAACGGTATGTACAAATAATCTCTGAACCATGAGGAAAGTGAGATATGCCATCTCCTCCAGAATTCCTGAATGGATTTTGAGGAATAAGGATAGTCGAAGTTTTCAGGAAGCTTGTAGCCAAAGATATTACTGATGCCTATCGCCATATCTGTATATCCTGAGAAATCAAAATAGATTTGTATTGTATAAGCAAAAGCTCCTATCCAGCAATATAACGTAGGAATCGTTTCGTAAGGAGCTTCAAAAATGCAGTTGGCAACTCTTGCTGCTACATCTGCTATTAAGACTTTCTTGCCTAAGCCAAGTATAAATCTCTCTAGACCTTCGGTATAATTGTTTATACAGAAAGTGTGATTAGAGTAATCTGACGGGAAAGAATGGTATCTGGCGATGGGGCCTGTTATCATCTTCGGGAAAAAACTTACAAAGAGCAGAAACGACCAAATGTTGCGCTCTTCTGGATAATCACCTCTACGCACATCCAACTGGTAGGATATAACCTGAAAGGTGTAGAACGATAATCCTAGTGGAAATGACAGACCTGGTATATATTTGTAAGATACTAAAGTGAGAATATTTAAGATGATAGCAAGAATCTGTCCGTTTCTATAACGGGCAGCAAAGAAATTCAATAGAGTGATACAAATAATCACCCCCAATGCATATGGATTTCCCCATGCATAGAATATTAGTGATAGCACGATGAGTGCCACATTGCGGTATATTCCTCTGCACAGAAATCCTACTAACAGTGCGATTGGAAGAAATATGGTCAAAAAATTAAAACTAGTGAATTCCATCCTTTGTAAATTGTTCTACATTGAATATATTCTTCTCTACTTCTTGTAATTTCTCTTTGTTGTTCCACCATTCAGACAAGTTCAGCTCATTGCAAGTCTCTTCGTCAAAACGATAGCGAATAATCTTTATCGGACAACCTACTGCAATGGCGTAAGGTGGTATGTCTTTTGTTACGACAGCTCCAGCCCCTATTACTGCTCCATTACCAATAGTTACACCGTCGAGTATCGTTACGTTCGCTCCAATGAATACATCGTTGCCGATGGTAATCTGCTTGCGTTCAATGACTTTGTCTTCTTTGGATAGCGTCATGCCGTTCTGCTTTCCTGTGGAATAGAACATTGGGTGCGTACTTATGCCGTTAGTAGGGTGGATTCCCCATCCGCAAAGTAGGTTTGGACCAATGGAACAGAACTTTCCTATTGTTGCCATTGATATGTAGCAGTTCTGCGCAATGTATGTATAGTCTCCGATAGACGTGTCGCTGACATGCGATGGAGTATATATTTTGACGTTATCACCAGTCTTTAGGTTTACGTGGACATCACACATTATGTGTCTTCCACAACTCTTCAGATCGTTAAGTTCCGGGAAATTCTTTATCATTCTTTCCAAGAACAAATTGTCATTGTAACATATTTTCAATTCAGGACAAACCCTTAATAATGTCTCATGTAACTCTCTATCATCGACAATATTTTGAATCTTCGGAAAAAGACTCGCAATATCAGTTCTAAGTCTTTTCTTGTAATCATCACTATCCAATACGTTGGATGCTATTATATTGCGAAGCCTTACTGTTGATATCTCTTCTGATTCGGAAAAGGCATAGAGGAATAGGCGTCGTATTTTCTGTTTTATTTTCTTATTTAACCATTTTAGCATAATATCTTTATATAAGATGTGATATATATAGTCAGTGTGTAGCATCTTAGTTGCATTCACTTTCTGGAGTCTTGTCGAAATGCATTTCTTCATTTTGGAGAACTTTTGTCAGTTTTTCCAAAATACCAGAGTACTATCTGAAAGAGTTAACACCTTTTACTACCATCTCAGCTTCTTCCGATGTTATTGTCGGTCCGATTGGTAGTGAGAGTTCCTCTTGGGCTATCTGTTCTGTTATTGGGAAGGACAAATGTGGCGTGTTCCACTGTTCTTCAGAATAGCACTCCTGCTTGTGAGGGGGGATAGGGTAGTGGATGAGGGTCTGAATGCCGTGCTCCGAGAGGTGATGCAGTAGTTCATCGCGTCGGGGGCAGAGGATGGGGAAGAGGTGATAGACGTTTTGGGCATCGGGTAGCAGGGACGGTAGGGTGACGAGTGGGTTGCTGATGTGCTCGTAGTAGTAGCGTGCTATCATCTGCCTATGGGCATTGTCTTCTGAAAGATACTTCAGTTTGACATCAAGAACCGCAGCCTGTATCTCGTCCAGACGACTGTTGCGACCGGCATACTGGAAGATGTACTTCTGCTGTGAACCGTAATTCGCAAGTGTGCGTACTACTGTTGCGAGCTCAGTGTCATTCGTCGTCACAGCACCGCCATCGCCAAGAGCTCCAAGGTTCTTGCCTGGATAGAAGGAGTGACCGGCAGCATCACCAATGCTTCCTGTCATGCGTCCGTCTGAATGTCGGCAGCCATGACTCTGTGCACAGTCCTCTATCAGTTTGAGGTTGTGAGCCTTGCAGATACTGCCAATCTTGTCAGTGTAGGCGTTTCTGCCATAGAGATGCACTATCATCAAGGCCTTGGTGCGTGGCGTGATGGCGGACTCTATCAGTGAGTCGTCAATCTCCAGTGTCTCATATTTTGGTTCTATGAGGATAGGTTTAAGACGGTTCTCTGTTATGGCGAGTATTGAAGCTATGTAGGTGTTTGCCGGTACGATGACCTCGTCGCCTTCATTCATCACTCCCATCTCCTTGTAAGCCCGCAGTATCAGTGTCAGTGCATCAAGTCCGTTTGCACAGCCTATGGTATGTCTGCATCCAATAAACTCCGAATAGTGCCTCTCGAACTGCTCGTTCTCTTTGCCTAGTAGATACCATCCCCCATTGACAACGCGACTTACAGCCTCGTTGATCTCTTCACCATGCAGTGCGGTGACATCTTTCAGTGAAAGGAATGGTATCATGTTCGGGACGTATTATGTTTATTGATGAGTCAAACCAATAGGGATTATTGACGAGTCTGAACCTGTGTCGCTGATAAGGTGCGACTAACTGTCCTACACCTTATTTATATTATGTATGCACTTCTCAAGGCTGTCAACCCAGTAAGGCACCTCCACTCCGAAGGTTTCCTTTATGGTGCGCTTGTCGAGTACGGAGTATGCCGGACGCTTCACTGGACTTGGGAACTCCGAGGAGTAGCAAGGCTGTATGTCGCAGGTGGTGTTGCCAGCGATTCGTGCTATCATCTGCGTGAAGTCGTACCATGAGCAGACCCCCTCGTTCGAGAAGTGGTATGTTCCCTCAACAGGCTTTTCAAGAATCTTCACGATGGCATTTGCGAGGTCGAGGGCGTAGGTCGGTGTGCCGCACTGGTCGAAGACCACCTTCAGCGATGGTTTCGTTGCCGTGAGGTTGAGCATCGTCTTGCAGAAGTTCTTGCCGAACTCGCTGTAGAGCCATGCGGTACGTATGATGACGTAGCCACCCTTCTTCTCTTCGTGGTCGGAGATTCTCTTCTCGAACTCGTTTTTTATCTTCTCCTCGCCATGCAGCTTCGTAGTACCATAGACACCCGTAGGTGTACCCTTCTGGTCGGGGTTGCAAGGAGTGTTGTATGGTTCCTTGCCAAAGACGTAGTCGGTGGAGATTTGTATGAGCCATCCGCCCACTTCCTTCA
This sequence comes from uncultured Prevotellaceae bacterium, assembly GCA_945831805.1. Lineage (GTDB taxonomy): Bacteria > Bacteroidota > Bacteroidia > Bacteroidales > Bacteroidaceae > Prevotella. The sequence continues at coordinate 36,476 of CAMADY010000014.1, read as the reverse complement.
TCGCGATGGCGAGGTTCTCCGGCGCATCGGCATTGAGTTTCTCTGCCAGTGCTGCGAGCTTCTCGTCCGTCTCGCACGCATCGACGTTCGTCCATGCCGCGCAGTTGACGATAGCCTGCACATTGTTCTCGCAGACCATCTTGCGGATGGCATCGAGGTCGGTTATGTCGAGGTAGGTGGTCTCTTGTCCCTCCACCTCGTTGACATCGGTGAAGATGTACTTGTCTGTTGTATTCTTGCTAACGATTCGCATCTCGTTTCCGAGCTGACCGTTGGCTCCAGTCACTAAGATATTCATTTCTCAAGCAATGCTTTTTAGTCAAACTCTGGGTAAAGATCCATGTCGATAGAGAACGGAGAATCGAAATCCTTGAGGCATTCGTGGAGGGTATCTTTCTCTGAAAGTAGTGCCTTGTCGGTCGGTATTTTCCAGTCGATGCCGAGCGACTCGTCCTTGATGGAGATGCCACCATCAGCCTGAGGCGCGTAGAAATTGTCGCACTTATACTGGAATACAGCCGTCTCCGAGAGAACGGCGAAGCCATGTGCGAAGCCTCTTGGTACGAAGAACTGTCTGTGGTTATCCTCCGTAAGCTCCACTGCTACGTGCTGACCGTATGTAGGGCTGCCCTTGCGGATGTCAACGGCAACGTCGAGTACGGCACCCCTGACGCAGCGTACGAGCTTCGACTGTGTGTAAGGTGGACGCTGGAAATGCAGTCCTCGCATTACGCCGTATGAGGACATGCTCTCGTTGTCCTGCACAAAGTTTATCTTGCGTACCTTCTCCTCGAACTCCCTCTGCGAGAAACTCTCGAAGAAATATCCACGAGCGTCCTTGAAGACGCGTGGCTCTATGATAACAACGCCATCGATGGCGGTCTTTATTACTTCCATTGAAATCTGTTGAATACTATTCTTTTAGTTAAAGATTCTCGTTGCCGTAGCGCTTCACCTCGTCGATAACCTTCAGCAGGTACTGACCATACTGGTTCTTGAGCATTGGCTGTGCCAGCTCGCGCATACGCTCTTCGGTAATCCAACCCTTGCGGTATGCTATGCCTTCAAGACATGCTACCTTCAGTCCCTGGCGCTTCTCCAACACCTCAATGTACGTAGAGGCCTCTGAGAGCGAGTCGTGCGTACCGGTGTCGAGCCATGCGAAGCCACGGCCGAGCGTCTGCACCTTCAGTTCTCCGTCCTCAAGGAATCGCTGGTTGACGGTCGTTATCTCGTATTCTCCACGTGCAGAAGGCTTGATGTTGGCTGCAACGTCGAGCACCTTGTTAGGGTAGAAGTACAGTCCTACAACGGCATAGTTTGACTTTGGCTCTGCAGGCTTCTCCTCAATGCTGAGGCAGTTGCCCTCCTTGTCAAACTCCGCAACGCCATAGCGCTCAGGGTCGTTCACCCAATAGCCGAATACCGTTGCCTTGTTGTCTTCCTCTGCAGTGCGAACGGCTTCCTTCAGCATAGCAGAGAATCCTGCGCCCTGGAAGATGTTGTCGCCAAGTACGAGGCATGCGCTGTCGTTGCCAACGAAATCAGCACCGATGGTGAATGCCTGTGCAAGACCATCAGGTGAAGGCTGCTCGGCATATTCGAAGTGTACTCCGTAGTCGGAGCCATCGCCGAGAAGACGCTTGAAACCTGGCAGGTCGAATGGTGTTGAGATGATGAGGATCTCACGAATGCCAGCCAACATCAGAACAGATATTGGATAATAGATCATTGGCTTGTCATAGATAGGCATCAGCTGCTTTGAGATGCCCTTGGTGATAGGATAGAGGCGTGTGCCTGAACCACCTGCGAGAACTATACCTTTCATGATTATATTGGTTTTAATGGTTTTGCGGTTTTGCGGTTTTATGGTTTTGCGGTTTTATGGTTTTATGGTTTTGCGGTTTTATGGTTTTGCGGTTTTACGGTTTTGCGGTTTTGCGGTTTTGCGTTACAGCTGCTGCATGTCGTAGAGACGCTTGTAGTAGCCGTTCTTGGCGATAAGCTCCTCGTGCTGTCCGCTCTCTACGATCTCTCCCTCATAGAGCACGTGTATGATGTCCGCATTCTTGATGGTGGAGAGGCGGTGCGCAATGGCAACCGTCGTACGGCTCTTCATCAGTCGGTCGAGAGCCTCCTGTACGAGGTGCTCCGACTCTGTGTCGAGTGCCGATGTGGCCTCGTCGAGAATGAGGATAGGCGGATTCTTGAGGATGGCACGAGCGATAGAGACGCGCTGGCGCTGACCACCCGAGAGACGGCTTCCGCGGTCGCCGAGCATCGTGTCGTAGCCCTTCTCCGTCTCCATGATAAACTCATGCGCGTTGGCTATCTTCGCTGCCTCGATGACCTGTTCCATCGTTGCATTCTCCACACCGAACGTGATGTTGTTGTAGAACGTGTCGTTGAAGAGGATAGCCTCCTGGTTCACGTTGCCGATAAGTGCGCGCAGGTCATGAATCCTAACGTCCTTGATGTTCTTTCCGTCAACGAGAATCTCGCCGCCCGTCACGTCGTGATAGCGTGGAATGAGGTCAACGAGCGTTGACTTTCCGGAACCGGATTGTCCTACGAGAGCAACCGTCTTGCCCTTAGGAACCGTAAGGTTCACATGCTTCAGCACGTCACGTCCTTCATTGTAGAAGAACGATACGTCCTTCAGCTCCACCTTGTCGTTGAAGCTGTCCAGTTCCTTCGGGTTCTCAAGCTCCTTGATAGGGTTCTCTGCCTTGAGGATGTAGTCGATACGGTCCATGGAGGCAAGTCCCAGCGGTATCATGTACGCCTGGCGTGTAAGGTCCTTGATAGGGTTGATGATACTGTAGAGAATCACCATGTAGAAGATGAATGTAGAGGCATCGATGAATCCGTCGCCCTCGAGTATGAGCCATCCGCCGAAGAGGAGCACCACAACGATGATTATCGTGCCCATCGTCTCGGAAACAGGGTGGCCTGCGTTTATTCGCATCATCATGCTGAGCATTCCGCGACGGAACTCGTTGTTGCTGAAGTTAAAGCGCTTCTGCATCTTGTCCTCCGCAATGAAGGCCTTGATGATACGCAGTCCGCTGAGCGTCTCTTCTATCTGCGCCATTATCTCAGAGAGACCTGCCTGAACGTTTGCCGACTGGCTCTTGAGCTTCTTCGTTACGGAACCCATAACCCATGCGGCAGGGATGGCAACGATGAATACGAACAGCGTCAGTTGCCAGCTGACGGTAAGCAGTGTCGAAAGGCAGATGATGATGGCAATAGGCTGTTGGATAAGAGTGCTGATAGCCGATGTTACGGAGCTCTCAACCATCTGCACGTCGGTGCTCATACGAACGATGATGTCGCCCTTGCGCTCTGCAGAGAAGAATCCCAGTGGCAGGTGCGTTATCTTGTCATACATCTGAAGACGGATATCCCTTACCACACCCGTACTCAGCGGAAGCATGATGTTGGCGGATGCCCAGTAGCCGGTACACTTCAGCGCTGTCATGACGATAAGTATCGTACCCATCAGACATAGCGTCAGGAAGGCTCCGTGTACGCTGATCATATCCTGAACCCATGCGTAGCCGTTGTTCACGATGAGGTCTTTGTTCAGTGTATCCCAGGTCCACTCCTTGTATGTGTATGTATTCTGGTCTATCTTGAAGAGGATGTTCAGGATAGGAATAAGCACTACGAACGAGAAGACATTGAGCCACTGGCTGATAAAATTCAAGACGATTGTCCATACAATGTACATCTTGTATGGCTTGAAATATCTGAAAACAATGTCAAAAAACTGTTTTACCATTTTTGTAAATTATATAATAAGGTGTATTTGAATGCAAAGGTACTATTTTTTTTTGTTTCTGTGAAACATTTTTAGAGAAACTTTCACTAAAAAACGAAAAAACGGCAAATTCCTTGCGTTTGATACTGTTTGCACGCTTGTTTGCCGTAGCGGTGCCGCCTGTTAACAGAAAATATGACACATGTAACGTTAAAAATGGAAGAAAATAAAAAATCGTAAGCATGACAAATGGTTTTTGTTATAAAATGTAAGTAGAATGCATGAAAATACTAACACTTTGTTAATTTTCTTGTTTTTAAAGATAAACCACAAGAAAAAAGAATTCTTTAAATTTGTCAGATTGCAAGAAAATAAGTAATTTTGCAAACGATTTGATAGATATTCGTTATCTTTTTATAGCAAAATGATTAAAAAGAAGCGTTTGGATAACAAAGAGACAACGAGACAACAACACACAAAGTTAGTACACTTAACACGTTAATAATTATGAGAAATGGATTGTATAGTGCCGCATACGAGCATGATGCTTGTGGTGTAGGTATGGTGGTTAACATCCACGGCAACAAGAGCCACGACTTGGTTGACAATGCATTGAGGGTGCTTGAGAACATGGAGCACCGTGGTGCAGAGACACGCGACAAGACTGGTGACGGTGCAGGAATCCTTCTTCAGATTCCTCACGAGTTTATTCTCCTTCAGGGTATTCCTGTTCCGGAAAAGGGAAAGTACGGTACAGGTCTCGTTTTTCTGCCTAAGGAGTCGAAGCGTCAGGATGAAATCCTCTCCATCATGATTGAAGAGATTGAGCGTGAAGGGCTTACCCTCATGCATCTTCGTAACGTGCCTACTTGCCCGGAGGTTCTTGGTGAGGGAGCTCGCGACGTAGAGCCAGACATCAAGCAACTCTTCATCACTGGCATTGCAGAGGAGAAGGTAGAGGAGTTTGAGCGTATATTATATAAGGTACGCAAAAAGATTGAGAACCGCATAGAGGATGAGGATTTCTATATCTGCTCGCTCTCCAACAGCAACATCATCTATAAGGGTATGCTGACATCCGGTCAGCTGCGCCGTTATTACCCAGACCTCTCCAACAACTATTTCACAAGTGGTCTGGCACTCGTTCATTCACGATTCTCCACGAACACATTCCCTAAGTGGAAGCTCGCACAGCCTTTTCGTTTCCTCTGCCACAATGGTGAGATCAACACCGTACGCGGTAACAGAGGTTGGATGAAGGCACGTGAGAGCGTCCTCTCTTCTCCTGCCCTGGGCGACATCAAGGACATTCGTCCTATCGTTCAGGCAGATATGTCTGACTCCGCATCCCTCGACAACGTCTTCGAGTTCCTCGTAATGAGCGGCATGTCACTGCCACAGGCAATGGCAATCCTCGTTCCGGAGTCATTCAACGACAAGAACCCTATCTCCGAAGAGCTCAAGGCGTTCTACGAGTATTACTCTATCCTCATGGAGCCATGGGACGGTCCTGCTGCGCTGATGTTCTCTGACGGACGCTTCGCCGGCGGTATGCTTGACCGTAACGGTCTCCGTCCATCACGCTACACCATCACCAAGAGCGGCATGATGGTCGTTGCCAGTGAGGTAGGTGTCATGGACTTCGACCCAACAGACGTTGTCAGCAAGGGTCGTCTGCAGCCAGGTAAGATTCTCCTTATCGATACACAGGAAGGTAAGATATACTACGATGGTGAGATTAAGGCACAGCTCGCTTCCGAGCACCCTTACCGTCAGTGGCTCTCTACAAACCGCATACAGCTTGAGAAGCTGAAGTCCGGCCGTAAGGTAAGCAATGCCGTTGAGAACTTCGACCGCAAGCTCATCACCTTCGGTTTCGGTCAGGAAGACATCGACAAGACCGTCGTTCCTATGTGTACCAATGGTCAGGAGCCTGTTGCAGCTATGGGTAACGACACTCCTCTGGCTATCATCTCTGACAAGCCACAGATCTTCTTCAACTATTTCCGTCAGCAGTTTGCACAGGTAACGAACCCTGCCATCGACCCTATCCGTGAGGAACTCGTCATGTCCCTCACAGAGTATATCGGTCGCGTAGGTTCCGGCATCCTCAATCCTGACGAGTCGAACTGTAAGATGGTGCGTCTCCCACAGCCTGTTCTCACAAACACAGAACTCGACATCCTCTGTAACATCCGCTATAAGGGCTTCAAGACCAAGAAGCTGTCCATCCTCTTTGAGATAGCAAAGGGCGAGGTTGGCATGAGCGAGGCTCTCGACCAGCTTTGCAAGGAAGCTGAGCAGAGCGTTGACGATGGCGTAAACTACATCATCCTCTCTGACCGCGACATCGACGAGACACACGCTGCCATTCCATCACTCCTCGCAGTGAGTGCCGTACACCACTACCTCATCTCCGTTGGCAAGCGTGTACAGACAGCCCTCATCGTTGAGTCTGGTGAGATACGCGAGGTGATGCATGCAGCACTCCTTCTCGGTTACGGTGCATCTGCCATCAACCCATACATGACCTTCGCCGTTATCGACGACCTCGTAAAGAAGCACAAGGTTCAGGAGGAGTATGCTACGGCAGAGAAGAACTACATCAAGGCTGTTGACAAGGGCCTTAAGAAGATAATGTCAAAGATGGGTATCTCTACCATCCGTTCTTACCGTGGTGCCAAGATCTTCGAGGCTATCGGACTTTCTGAGGAACTCCTCCAGAAGTATTTCGGAACAGAGATCTCTACCATCGGTGGTGCAGGCCTTCGCGACATCTCTCGTGACGCTATCCGTCTCCACGACGAGGCGTTCACACCAGAGAAACTCAGCGGATTCCTTCCTAACACTGGTCTCTTCAGCTACCGTAAGGATGGCATCGACCACGCATGGAACCCAGACACCATCGCCAACCTCCAGATTGCTACTCGCCTTGGTTCATACAAGAAGTTCAAGGAGTGGGCAGAGATGGTAGACAAGAAGGAACGTCCTATCTTCCTCCGTGACTTCATGACCTACAAGAAGGCTGCCAAGCCAACTCCTATCGAGGAGGTAGAGGCGGTAGAGTCTATCGTTAAGCACTTCGTGACAGGCGCTATGTCATTCGGTGCTCTCTCAATCGAGGCTCACGAGGCACTCGCCATCGCCATGAACAAACTCGGTGCTCGTTCAAACACCGGTGAGGGTGGTGAGGACAATGAGCGCTACCATACTGAGGTTGATGGCGTTAGCCTCTCTTCAAAGACAAAGCAGATTGCATCAGGACGTTTCGGCGTAACAGCTGAATACCTCGTTAATGCAGAAGAAATACAGATTAAGGTGGCACAGGGTGCCAAGCCTGGTGAGGGTGGTCAGCTGCCTGGCTTCAAGGTTAACAAGATTATCGCGAAGACACGTAACGCTATCCCAGGAATCACGCTTATCTCTCCTCCACCACACCACGATATCTACTCTATCGAGGACCTCGCACAGCTCATCTTCGACCTGAAGAACATCAACCCAACAGCAGCTGTCAGCGTGAAGCTCGTTGCTGAGAGTGGCGTAGGTACCATCGCAGCAGGTGTTGCAAAGGCAAAGGCAGACCTCATCGTCATCTCCGGTGCAGAGGGCGGTACGGGTGCATCTCCTGCAAGCTCTATGCGTTTCGCAGGTATCTCTCCAGAGATTGGTCTTGCAGAGACACAGCAGACACTCGTTATCAACGGTCTCCGCAATCAGGTTCGCCTGCAGACCGACGGTCAGCTGAAGACTGCCCACGATGTCGTCATCATGGCTATGCTCGGTGCCGACGAGTTCTCATTCGGTACACTGCCACTGATCGTCCTTGGCTGTCTCATGATGCGTAAGTGTAACACCAACACCTGTCCGGTAGGTGTGGCAACACAGGATGAGCGTCTCCGTGCTAAGTTCCGTGGTCATGCAGACTATGTAGTGAACTTCTTCACGTTCATGGCAGAGCAGGTTCGTGAGTACCTCTCAGAGATTGGTGTCAGGAACCTCAAGGATATCATCGGTCGCACAGACCTCATCGAGGTACATGCTGCCGACCCTTCTACAAAGCAGGGCACCATCGACTTCTCACGTATCCTCCACATGCCTGAGACTGCATCCAACAGCCAACTCTACTGGGATCGCAGTGAGTTCACAAAGGTTGAGGGTGTCAAGGATGAAGAGATCCTCAAGGCTTGCGAGAAGGCTATCAGCGATCAGGAAGAGGTAAATCTCGACTACGCTATCAAGAATACCGACCGTGCCGTAGGTACCATGCTCTCTGGCGCTATTGCCAAGAAGTACGGTGAGGCAGGCCTCCCTGACGGAACCATCAACATCAAGTTCAAGGGTTCTGCCGGTCAGTCCTTCGGTGCTTTCGCTGTCAAGGGCGTCAACCTCAAGCTCGAAGGCGAGACTAACGACTACTTCGGCAAGGGACTCTCTGGCGGTCGCATCTCTATCCTCCCTCCTGCACGCTACAGTGCCGACTTCGTTGCAGAGGACAACATTATTGCTGGTAACACCGGTCTCTATGGTGCTACAACGGGTGAGCTCTATGTCAACGGTCGAGTAGGAGAGCGCTTCGGTGTTCGTAACTCCGGTGCCATTGCAGTCATCGAGGGTGCTGGCGACCACTGCTGTGAGTACATGACGGGCGGACGTGTCGTAGTGCTTGGTGAGACTGGACGTAACTTCGCTGCTGGTATGTCGGGCGGCGTGGCTTACGTATGGGACAAGAACCACAACTTCGACTACTTCTGTAACATGGATCAGGTAGAGATCAACCTCGTTGAGGAGGCTTCTTACCGCAAGGAGCTCAAGGAGCTTATCCGCAAGCACTATCTCCACACCGGTTCACCTCTCGCCGGACGCATGCTCGACGACTGGAACCGCTACGTTGAAGAGTTCGTACAGGTTGTGCCTATCGAGTACAAGCGCGTCCTTCAGGAGGAGCAGATGAAGAAGCTCCAGGAGAAGATTGCAAACATGCAGCTTATTAACAATTAAAAGACCCGCCCCCTTGCCCCCTCCCGTTGAAAGGGAGGGGGAGGATACAACCAAGGGCGTGAATAACAATAACATTTAGAACTCTTTTCCTCTCCGAGAGAATAAACATATAATTCCCTCCCCCTCAGACGGGGGAAGGGTCAGGGAGGGGGTCTATATGGGAGATCCAAAAGCATTTCTTACTATACATAGAAAAGAGGCAGGATATCGTGCACTCGAAGACCGCATTCACGACTTCAGTGAGGTAGAACAGACACTGAACAGTCATGACCGCAAGTTACAGGCAAGCCGCTGCATGGACTGTGGCGTACCTTTCTGCCACTGGGCATGTCCGCTGGGCAACAAGGCACCAGAGTGGAACGATGCTCTCTACAAGGGCGACTGGAAGCTGGCTTACCAGCTCCTCACCTCTACCAACGAGTTCCCGGAGTTCACAGGACGCATCTGTCCGGCACTCTGTGAGAAGGCGTGCGTGCTTAACCTCACCGACCACGAGCCTACAACGAACCGTGAGAACGAGTGTGCCATCATTGAGGGTGCATGGCGTGAGGAGTACATCACACCCCAGCAGTACAAGCGCAACGGCAAGACCGTAGCAGTCATCGGAGCAGGTCCTGCAGGACTCTTCGCTGCCGTTCGTCTCAACAAGATGGGCTATGACGTTACCGTCATCGACAAGATGGAGGCTGCCGGTGGTCTTCTCCGTTTCGGCATTCCAAACTTCAAGCTCAACAAGAAGGTCATCGACCGTCGTATCGGCCTCCTTGAGGCTGAAGGCATCAAGTTCGTTTATAACACGCCTGTTGACCTTAACAAACTCGCTGAGACAGGAAAGCTCTACACCACAGATGGTAATCCAATCTCTCCCCTCGGGGAGTCGGAGGGAGCTTTTGATGCTTACGTTGTATCAACAGGTACCCCACAGGCACGCGACCTCAACATCCCTGGTCGTGACCTCAAGGGCGTACACCTCGCTCTCGAACTCCTCACACAGCAGAATCAGGTTCTCGCTGGCGCAGAGTTCTCTGCTGAGGAGCGCGTAACAGCAAAGGGCAAGGACGTACTCGTCATCGGTGGTGGTGATACGGGTTCTGATTGTATCGGTACTTCACACCGTCAGGGCTGTCTCTCCGTAACACAGATTGAGATCATGCCAAAGCCTGTCGAAGGTCCGGAAGACCCACAGAACCCATGGCCTAACTGGCCTCGCACCCTCAAGACAACATCGTCTCACAAGGAGGGCTGCACACGTCGCTGGAACATCAACTCACTGGAGTTCCTCGGCAAGGACGGCAAGCTGACAGGCGTTAAGGTACAGCCAATCGACTGGGAGCCGAATCCAAACGGCGGACGTCCTAACATGGTCGTTGCTGGTGAGCCAGAGGTCATCAAGTGCGAAATCTGTTTCCTCGCTATGGGCTTCCTCAAACCACAGCAGCCAGAGTTCCCTGCCAACGTCTTCGTATGTGGTGACGCTGCCAACGGCGCAAGCCTCGTTGTTCGTGCCATGGCATCAGGACGCGACGCAGCCGTGAAGCTCGACAAGTTCCTCAGCAAGTAAGTTTTAGAAGTTCGGAATCTTCTGGAAACTAAGACGATTCGGAAGTTCTGATTCTTTAGAGATAAAGAGACATCCATTCTCTCATTAATTATCATTTTCTATGGCGGACGTTCACCTTGGTGGTAAGCGTCCGTCGCTTTTTTTATATATGCACTAATACACAAGCGGATTCATTCTGATACACAAATGAATTCACACTTTGTTCAGGAATGGTAGCTGGAAAATTATTGTTCTCCGAATGCAAGCAAACGAATGTGCGGTAGCAGGCAGATGATTGTTTGCTAGCGCTCAAACGAACTTTTGACAGCAAGCATACAGCAACAATCGTCATCCGTTTATCTTATAATCTCTATGCTTTCACCCGATAACTATTTATTGCAACAACGACCATCACTAAGGCAATCGGAACTGCCGGAGTGATGTCCTACACGATTTCAGCAACTTGACAGCCTAGGGCTGCCCCCTCTTCTCATTAACAAAAAAAAGTCCAGATGGCATTTCTGCTGTCTGGACCTTTTAATTATCTTTGTCTAATTGCGAAGGGGTTACTCCTCGGAGATTATCCAACCGTCTTTGTCGAAGATGAGAGGGCGGATGAAGAGCTTGGCAGCTCCGTTCTTGTCCTTCTCGTAGGCGTGGGAAACGAAGTAGCACTTGCCGTCGAACTCGTATGCGGAGCAGTGACCGACGCCGAAATATACCTCGTCAGGACCATAGAGGCGTGTGCCACCACCGAACTCCATCGGCTTGCCGCTCTTGTCGAGGTATGGGCCCTGCACCTTCTTCGAGCGTCCATAGACGGTCTTATAGGTAGAAGCCTGTCCACGACAGCAGTAGTCGAAGCTTACGAACATGTAGTAGTAACCGTCGTGATAGAAGATGAACGGAGCCTCGATGGCATTCTCGCCAGCCTCTATGACGTTGCCACCCTCTACCTCGTAGCGTGTAGAGTCGAGCATCTCTGCGTGGCTGATGCGGCGGTCAACACGTCGAGCCACTGTCACAGGCTTTGAGGTAGGCGTCTTGAAGTCCTTCTTCGAGAGCTTCACGAGCTGAATACCGTCCCAGAAAGAGCCGTATGTAAGCCATGGCTGCCCCTTCTTGTCAACGATGAGGTTAGGGTCGATGGCGTTCCAGTTATCCACCTTACGATGGCTTGCAATGACCATACCCTTATCCTCCCACTTGAAGTCAGGCGACTTGGGGTCGAGGGTCTTGTTCGTAGCAAGTCCGATGGCACTGCCGTTCTTGCCGAATGTAGAGCAGGAGTAATAGAGATGCCATAGACCATTGTGGAAGCTGATGTCCGGAGCCCATGTGTGACCACGATAACCCTTCACCTCTTCCATAGCCCACTTAGGAGTCTCAGGAAGTGCCGAAGGCTCATGGCGCCAGGTCTTGAGGTCGGCACTCGACATCACGCCGACGTTCTGTCCGGTCATGAAGACGTAGTAGCGACCGTCCTCGCCCTTCGCCATTACAGGGTCGTGGGCGTTAGGGTCGTTTGTCTCCATGCTGCGATGGGGACGCTGGCGGTTGTCGTGTCTGACGGAATCGTTGTTGGTTGGCGCAGTCTGTGCCATGGCAGACACCCCCAGAAACAGGAGTGCTGCCGTAAGGGTTGTTTTCATAACGTTTTGCAATTACATGGAGAGCTTAGCGCGGATGGCAGCAGTCTCTGCCTCGTATCCAGGCTTCTCCAGCAGGGCGAACATGTTCTTCTTGTAAGCCTCCACACCAGGCTGGTTGAAGGCGTTGACACCAAGGAGCTGACCAGAGATGCCGCAAGCCTTCTCGAAGAAGTAGATGAGCTGACCGTAGTTGTATGCGTCGAGCTTCTCGATAGAGATCAGGATGTTTGGAACACCACCGTCAACATGTGCCAGACGTGTGCCGAGCTCTGCGTTCTTGTTAACCTCGTCAATGCGCTTGCCAGCGAGGAAGTTGAGGCCGTCGAGGTTCTCCTCGTCATAAGGGAACAGGAGCTTGTGCTCTGGATTCTCAACAGAGATACATGTCTCGAAGATGGTGCGCTCGCCTTCCTGAATCCACTGACCCATAGAGTGCAGGTCGGTAGTGAAGTCGCACGATGCAGGGTAGATGCCCTTGCCGTCCTTACCCTCTGACTCACCGAAGAGCTGCTTCCACCACTCCATGTAGTAGTGAAGCTTTGGCTGGTAGTTCATCAGGATCTCGATCTTCTTACCCTCAGCATAGAGAGCGTTACGAACGGCAGCATAGATGGCAGCAGGGTTCTCCTCGAAAGGAACGTCGATGCCACACTGCTTCTCCATTGCCTGAGCACCAGCTACGAGCTGCTCGATGTCGATGCCGGCACAAGCGATTGGCAGAAGGCCTACAGGAGTGAGTACAGAGAAACGGCCGCCTACGTTGTCTGGAATAACGAAGGTCTTGTAGCCCTCCTTGTCAGCACAAGTACGTGCAGCACCCTTCTTCGCATCCGTAACAGCAACGATGAGGTCCTTCGCTGCCTCCTTGCCAACCTGCTGCTCAAGCTGAGTCTTCAACAGACGGAACGTGAGAGCAGTCTCGGTTGTCGTGCCCGACTTTGATATGTTGATGATAGAGAACTTCTTGGTCTTCAGGTATTCTGTCAGCTCTGCGAGATAGTCCTCGCCGATGTTGTTGCCGGCAAATACCACTACTGGGTTCTTACGATCCTGGATGAGCCAGTCGAAAGAGTTGTTGATACCCTCGATAACGGCGCGAGGACCGAGGTACGAACCGCCGATACCTGCCACTACCACTACCTCAGAGTTCTGGCGGAGTGTCTCTGCTACTGCCTTTACCTCCTTGATAAACTCCGGAGTGATTGACGATGGAAGGTGCAGCCATCCGAGGAAGTCGCTGCCTGGTACCGTACCCTCTTCGAGACCCTTCTGAGCCTCCATTGCCTGAGCCTTATAGCCCATTACTGCGCCAGCAGGAAGAAACTGCTGAGCCTTTGTGATGTCTAACGAAATGCTTTTCATAAATAAATTCTTGTTATTGTTATTGTTAATCGTTGTTTAGCGATAGTCTTTTTTTACCTTGTAATGCATATCTAAGTATCAGAATGGTGCATTGTAGAGCTTGCTCAATGCACCTCTCTGCCACTGTGAATGCAAAAGTACAAAATAATTCTGAAACCACCAAACTTTTCCCGAAGTTTTTGCGACATAGTGCTTACTTACGCAATGCAGAGGAATATCTCGTCGGGTGATAGTCCGTTGTTCAGCAGCACTTTACTGCTGACGAATGTTGTTCCCCATACTATGATGACGGAGATGGCGGTGAGGTGGCCCGGCAATGTTCGTTCCTGGTTCATGGGTGTTGGGTGAATAGGTAAAAGGAAATAGGTAAAAGGTAATAGGAGAACAGCTCTTAACACTTACTTTTTTGGTTAGAAAAGCCGTTCTCCTATTTCCTTTTACCTATTACCCGTTACTTTTATAATATTACCTATTACTTTAATTCTATTTCTATCCTTATTCCGGAATGGAATTGAGAATTACTTGCGGTAGTCAGGGAGGTCCTCTGGTGTGGTGTCGTCAACGAATGCAGCGTGCTTTGCTACCTCAATGGCAACGAAGCGTGCATAGACGCGGGCATCCTCAGCGAAGAGCTCCGGTGCACGGCTTGCGTCGGTGATGAGGAGGAGAGCCTGTATGATAGGTGCTACCATGTCGTAGAGATGGCGTGCACAGAGGTCCTTGTACTCATCGTTCTTTGCATCGTTGACCTTGTCAACGGCAGCGTAGTACTTCTCGGCAGCAGCGAGGATCTTGTCCTTCAGTGGCTGCATCTCTGCCGATACCTCCTCCTGAGCGAGCTCCTCGATGACGGTCTTGTAGAAGCCGTTGGTGATGTAGCGGATGGCAGCGACAACCTGCAGCTGTGTGGTGCCCTCGTAGATAGAGAGGATACGTGCATCACGATAGAGACGCTGGCAGGCATACTCAAGCATGAAGCCTGAACCGCCATGCACCTGTATGCCGTCGTAGGTGTTCTGGTTAGCGTACTCAGAAGCAGTACCCTTAGCGATAGGCGTGAAGGCATCAGCGAGACGTGCGTACTTCTTGCACTCTGCACGCTCCTCAGCTGTAAGCTTCTCGCCCACCTCCTTGCGCTCGCGCTCGATGTCCTCAAGACACTTGTAGATGTCAACGTAACGGCTTGTCTGATAGAGCATAGCACGGTTAGCGGCGGTCTTTGCCTTCATGAGTGAGAGCATGTCATAGACAGCAGGGAACTCGATGATGGCCTTGCCGAACTGCTTACGGTCCTTAGCGTATGCGAGAGCCTCCTCGTATGCAGCCTGTGATACGCCGAGGGACTGACCCACGATGCCGAGACGTGCGCCGTTCATAAGTGCCATGACGTACTTGATAAGTCCCATCTTGCGAGAGCCGCAGAGCTCTGCCTTAGCGTTCTTATATACGAGCTCACATGTTGGTGAGCCATGGATGCCGAGCTTGTTCTCGATGCGGCGAACGTCAACGCCACCGTCGCGCTTGTCGTAGATGAACATAGAGAGTCCACGACCGTCGCGTGTGCCTTCCTCAGAACGAGCAAGAACGAGGTGGATGTCTGAGTCACCGTTGGTGATGAATCGCTTACATCCGTTGAGGCGCCAGCAGTCGTTGGCCTCGTCGTATGTAGCCTTGAGCATAACGGACTGAAGGTCGGAACCAGCGTCAGGCTCAGTGAGGTCCATAGACATCGTCGCGCCCTGGCATACGCGTGGAACGTACTTCTTGCGCTGCTCCTCGTCGCCGAACTCATAGAGCGTGGTGATACAGTCCTGAAGCGACCAGATGTTCTGGAAGCCTGTGTCTGCACGTGCTATGAGCTCGTTGAATGCAGCGTAAGCCACCATAGGGAAGTTGAGACCGCCGTATCGGCGTGGCATGGTAACGCCGTTGAGACCAGCCTTGCGCACAGCGTCGAGGTTCTCGTAGGTCTTTGAAGCGTAGATCATGCGGTTGTTCTCAACGCTTGGTCCCTCTGCGTCAACAGACTCAGCGTTAGGCGCTATGATATTTCCACAAACGTCACCAGCAATCTCAAGTACCTTGTCGTAGTTGTCGATAGCGTCCTCAAGGTTCTGTGGTGCGTAGTCGTATTCGTCCTTATCAGCGTAGTTGCGCTCCTTGAGCTCAACGATACGCTTCATCAATGGGTGATTAAGCTGGAACTTAATCTCTGGATGTTCTGTATAAAAGTTTGCCATTTTCTTTTTTGTATTAAAGGGAGTTGACTTCGTCGGAGTTAACTGAAGTTAGCTACGCAGAAGTTAACGGACATTACGGATTATCATTATCAATATCTTTCAAAGCGTTGTTGTTTACAATGCCTTTGGCGTAAGCATTCAAATACCAACTAACAGTTTCTAACTGATTATATAAATAATTGTATTGATATTGTGTAATATAACTTAGATCTTTAGACAAAATAATGTAGTAGCGGCATTCTTCCAAACTTCCTTGCGACTGATTCAAGAATCTCAATTTGTCTGCCTTGCCCAGTTTTTTATATCCTTCTGCTATGTTTGCAGGGATAGATACCGCAGCCCTCGTAAACTGTGAACGGAGTCCGAACCTTTCGTAATCAGGTAAGGTAGCACAGACTTTGTAAACAGAAAGAACAAATTCGTGAGACAATTGCCACACTCTTAATTCTTGAAAACTTTTCGAATATCCCATAATGCTAACATAGCATTTGTCCTTTAACTCCTGCGAAGCTAACTTCCGCGAAGCTAACTCCTGTTAACTTCCGCGAAACTTACTTGTTGTTCTGCTTATAGTATTTAATCATCTTTGGAACCACCTCTTCCACTGTGCCGTTGATGACATAGTCGGCGATGGTGTTGATAGGAGCATCAGGGTCGTTGTTGATAGAGATGATGATGCCTGCATCCTGCATACCAGCGATATGCTGAATCTGTCCGGAGATACCGCAAGCGATATACACCTTAGGACGTACGGTGACACCCGTCTGACCAATCTGACGGTCGTGGTCAATCCATCCCGCGTCAACGGCAGCACGTGAAGCACCAACCTCGGCATGGAGTTCCTTAGCGAGTTCGAAGAGTTTGTCGAAACCTTCCTTTGAACCTACGCCATAGCCACCAGCCACAACGATAGGAGCGCCCTTGAGATTGTGCTTTGCCTGCTCTACGTGACGGTCGAGAACCTTTACTACGTACTCTGTCTCAGGCACATACTTCGCAACGTCATGGCGAACGACCTCTGCCTCGTAGTTTTCGTCGAGAACCTCCTTCTTCATCACACCCTCACGCACTGTAGCCATCTGTGGGCGGTGCTCCGGGTTGACGATGGTAGCGACGATGTTACCACCGAAAGCAGGACGAATCTGGTAAAGCTGCTGCTCGTAGTGCTTGTTGACGAGTTCGCCGGCATCGTTCTTCACCTTCATGTCGAAGTCGCCAATCTCAAGCTCCGTACAGTCAGCGGTAAGACCACTGAAGAGCGCCGATGAAACGCGAGGTCCGAGGTCACGACCGATGACGGTAGCACCCATGAGGCAGATCTGTGGCTGCTCCTCCTTGAAGAGGTTTACTACGAGTGCGGTGTGTGGGTTTGAGGTGTAAGGGAAGAGTCCCTCAGCGTCGAAGACGTGAACCTTGTCAACACCATATTTAATAACCTGCTGCTCTACGCCATCGAGGCCCGAGCCAGCAATGATACATTCCAACTGTACGCCAAGAGTATTGGCTAACTTTCTACCTTTTGTAAGCAACTCAAGAGCAACATCCTTAACGGTTGTTCCCTCAATCTCACAATATACAAATACGTTATTCATAAAGCCTCTCCTTAGCCAATAATCTTTTCGTTAAGTAATTCTACCATCAATGAGTTGATGTCCTCGTCGCTGCCAGTGAGAGTACGTGACTCCTTAGCCTTGAAGACGATGTTCTTGACAGCCTTCACGTTGGTAGGCGAACCAGCCTTACCGATCTGCTTAGGATCGCAGTCGATGTCGGTAGCACCCCACTGAGTGATGTTGAGGTATGGCTTCTTTGCAATGAGAGCCTCAAGAGCCTCTGCTGTCTCAGGTGTGCGCTCAGCAACGACGGTAGCGTTCTTATACTTCATAACGCGCTTAGCGTTACGTGGACGGCACTCTGCAGCACTGCCATTGACGGTAACGACGAGTGGGAGCGGAGCCTCTACTGTCTCTACGCCACCATCGATGTGACGCTTGATGACGATCTTCCTGGCAGCCTCGTCGAGAGAGATGATCTCCTCAGCGTATGTCACCTGCGTAAGGCCGAGCTTCTCGGCTATCTGTGGACCTACCTGTGCGGTATCGCCATCGATAGCCTGACGACCACCGAGGATGATGTCGAAGTCGCCGATCTTCTTGATAGCCTGAGCGAGGGTGTATGATGTAGCCAGCGTGTCGGCACCACCGAGAGGGCGGTCTGTTACGACGAAGCCCTGGTCGGCACCACGATAGAGTGCCTCGCGGATTACCTCGGCAGACTTAGGCAGTCCCATTGTTACGACTGAGATGGTAGAGCCGGGGAACTTATCCTTGAGGATGAGAGCCTGCTCCAGAGCGTTAAGGTCTTCAGGGTTGAAGACAGCAGGGAGCGCAGAACGGTTGATGGTTCCTTCTGGAGTCATCGCGTCCGGTCCTACGTTGTGCGTATCAGGTACCTGCTTTGCAAGTACTACGATTTTTAAACTCATAATTTCTTTTATAATATTGTTTTTAGTAAATATTTTTTCTTGTTGTTGGAAAGCACTTTCTCGTGCTTTTGTCAAAGAGAATTTCTGCTAAAATTAGCGCTTTCGGTGCAAAATTAAGCAATTTTTCTGAATTGGCAAAATCCGAAGTGTTAAATAACAATAAATGCGGTATTGGGGTTTGGGCGGTATTGCGGTTTTGTGTTGCGAAAGTTTTTTTCAAGAATACTTGCACGATTCGGGAATTATTCGTACTTTTGTACCTTGCAAAGCAAATAGTACAGTAAACGAAGAATGAATCTGAAGGTCTATACAAAACGCAAATACGACAATGGCGATGTGATAAATGCCGGCATCGGCAAGTCCATCATCATAGGTACTGCGGCTACGTTTTATGCGCAGCTGGAGGGTGCATGTGGTGAAGGCATGTCGATGAGCCAGCGATACGACATCCTGCGAAATGTGTTCTCGCACGTCGTGGATCAGTCGATACTGGATTGCAGGATAGTGCTCGTCGGCATCTTCTCGAAGGTTGACTACTGCATCAAGGAGAAGTCTGTCCCCGATGCCATAGCACAGCTCATCCACGATGCGCGTAAGGAGATGTTTCCCGAGGCCCGTCGCAGGGGTGGGGTGACGGAGAATCAGCTTGAGGAGGGCTTTGCGCATAACCTGAAGGCTACGGCATTTCTCGTACATCACCTTTGCGGCAGGGAGGCTGTTCCCGAAACGCTGACGAGGCATTTCCCGCTTGCCGACCGCAGAAATGCGTGGGGACGGTTTGACGAGAGAGTGCTGAGGGTTATGGTAGAGCGATGGGACGACAGCCACATCTGGGTTACGGAAGAAGAGAACGGCTCGTCGCTGAAGGTTTGTTATAGCGCAGAAAACAAATATCTTAACAGAGACGGTGCGGATAGCTGGAGTTACCTGAAGGAGATACTGTGGACGGGTGCCGTACTGAACCTTGTGCGCATACGAATGGACGAGCGTGGGGAGGTGTGCATGCCTGAGCTCATCATTCTGGAACCCGACTACCTCATAAACATCACCACCATTGCCGGATGCTTCGAGACGTATGCGGAGTCGCCTTTCGTGAACCTTATAAATAAGATAAAGCCCTCGCCAAACACCTTTCATATACACCTTGGAAACCTCTCGGGACAGTTGCTCGACAATACAGTTCATGGCAAGGCGGTCCCGTTTGAGGACTGTTTCAGGGATTTCGTGCGGAAGAACTCGCTGAGCCTCATTTCATGCCCGGAGTTCGTCAGTGGCGTAGGCCGGTTTATGGAGGAGGGCAAGGTGCAGAAGCGCAACATCGAGAAGCTGATAGGTCAGGACCTGCCGGTATCCATCGGTGAATATGATACGAAATGCGTACTGCTGGAGCCGTCGTATTTCAGTTATATCCTCGGCATACAGGGACGTTTTGACTTCCTCCACGAAGAGAAGGATGGCGGGAGGGTAATCATCATAGAGCAGAAGTCCGGCAAGGGTGAGTTCGTACGTTTTGCAAGACCGGAGGATGCGCCACAGCCAAAGGAACAGCATGTGGTGCAGGCGCTGCTCTATCGTGCACTGTATCAATACGGTATAAAAGGCCTTAATATAACGCCGATGCTGCTTTACTCGAAATACAGCAACGGACTGCTGGACATTCCGCCGATGCCATCGCTGCTGCTTCGTGCCATACGCATCCGTAATCTGCTGGCATGGTCGGAGTTCCTGTATGCTACGGAGGGAATGGACATCCTGGCAACGCTGACGCCCGATAAGCTTAACCAGAAGAAGGTGACGGGCAAACTGTGGCAGGAATACACCAAGCCGCAACTCGAAGAGCTGTTGGAGCCGATACATAACGCCACGCCCTTGGAAAGAGCCTACTACCTGCGGTTCCTGAGGTTCATAGGGAACGAGCTGCTGCTCTCTAAGGTCGGCAACAAGATGAAGGAGAACTCGGGCTTCGCTTCCATCTGGCATGACACGCTTGAGGCTAAGAAGGCTGCTGGCAACATCTACGACCGCCTCGTAATAGACGAATGCGGTGTGGAGGACGATGCCATAACGTCCGTAAGGCTGCGATTCCTTGAGTCGCAATCTGCCGATACGTCGAATTTCCGTATCGGCGACATCGTGCTTCTGTACGACTACAGGGATGGCGAGATTCCGGATGCTTGTGCACAGATGGTATGCCGTGCGAGCATTGCGGACATAAAGGAGGAGACTATAGACTTGAGGCTGCGTAATGCACAGACGGACAAGAAGGTCTTTGCCGACAAGCCTGCCGATACGCTGTGGGCTATAGAGCACGACATGTTCGAGTCGTCAACGGGTTCGCTCTATAGTGCCATGCACTCTTTCCTGTCTGCACCACAGAAGAGGCGCGACCTCATACTCTCACAGAGAGCTCCTGAGACGGACGAAACGAAGGAACTGAAGGGCGACTACGGCAGTTTCAACGAGTTGTCACTGAGGGCGAAACGTGCGAAGGACCTGTTCCTCATAATCGGTCCTCCGGGAACGGGAAAGACGTCATACGGCCTTGTGAACCTGCTGAAGGAAGAACTGCTGGAGGAGGGTAGCAACGTACTGCTGCTGTCATACACCAACCGTGCTGTTGACGAGATATGCAGCAAGCTCATGGAGATACGCGAGGAGGACGAGTCGTTTGACTTCATAAGGATAGGCTCCGACCTCTCTTGTGCTCCTGACTACAGGGGGCATCTGCTCAGCACCCGATGTGAGGAGGCGCAGACGGGCAATAGGGTCAGCAAGATGATCCAGCGATGTCGCGTCTTCTGCGGAACGACGGCAGCCCTCAACGCCAACCTCGCACTCTTCAAGCTAAAGCATTTTACCCTTGCCATCGTTGATGAGTCGTCGCAGATTCTGGAGCCGCATCTTATAGGATTGCTCAGTGCATGCCATGACGGGCGTGAGGCGATAGACAAGTTCGTACTCATAGGCGACCACAAACAGCTGCCTGCCGTAGTGCAGCAGACGACGGAGGAGTCGGAGGTGACAGAGCCTGAGCTTCGCAGCATCAACCTGACGGATTGCCGACTGTCGCTGTTCGAACGATTGCTTGTGCAGTTCAAGACGGCTGACGGATATGACGGGAGGTTTGTCTATATGCTGACAAAGCAGGGGCGTATGCATAGGGACATTGCAGAGTTCCCGAACATCGCCTTCTATGGTGGGAAGCTCGACATCGTGCCGCTCGACCATCAGCTACTGCCCAACGGAAGGCAGGATTCCGAGAACGCCATCGTAAGGCTGCTGACATCAAGGCGCATAGCATTCGTAACATCGGAGTCGCCGAAGTTGTCGCCTTCCGTGAAGACGAATATCGTTGAAGCAGAGATGATTGCGGCTACGGTGCGACAGATCTACGAGCTGAACCGAGAGACGTTCAACGCGGACAAGACGGTGGGCGTGATAGTGCCTTACCGTAACCAGATTTCTACGGTGCGCAATGCGATAGACAGGTATGGCATACCGGTGCTCCACAATATCTCTATCGATACGGTGGAACGCTATCAGGGCAGCCAGCGCGACTACATCATCTACGGCTTCACCATACACCAGCTCTATCAGCTGAACTTCCTGACAAACAATGTGTTTGAGGAGGACGGCATGGTGATAGACCGTAAGCTCAACGTGGCGATGACCCGTGCACGACTGAACCTCGTGATGATAGGCAATCCGATGTTGCTGAGGGAGAACTACACCTTCTCCCGGCTGATGGATTTCGTCAGAGACAAGGGCGGATATATCGATGTGCCGTCGGAAGACTACTGCAAGGGCATCTTCACTCTGCCGGAGGTCTGCGGCGAGGGTTGTGGCAGTGAAAGTGACGTTAATGTAAGTTAAGGATTTCTGCAATTCAGAATAATTTGCTAACTTTGCACAAACAATAGTTTTTTGCCTGTTTCCGCAAGGGTAACCTGCTGACGTGGCATACAAAAATAAAAGAAAGGGAATGAAGAAGATACATAGTGCTATAAAGTTGTTGCGACCACACCAGTGGCTTAAGAATGCTTTCTGCTTCCTGCCGTTGTTCTTCGATGGCAAGCTATTCAATACGGAGTACCTGCTGCCGTGTGTCGTGGCATGTGTGTCGTTCTGCCTTGCGGCAAGCGGCATCTACTGCTTCAACGATATCTATGACGTAGAGAAAGACCGCCTGCATCCAAAGAAGTGCAAGCGCCCTATTGCCAGTGGCGACATCTCTGTTCCGATGGGCTACGGCATTATGGCAGTGGCATGGGCATCGTCGCTCGCCATCCTTGCGTCTGCAATGCTCTTCTTTTTGCAGGGTGACATGCTGAAGGTCATGGCATGCGTGGTGTTCTATGGCGCAATGAACATAGCTTACTGTACATCGCTGAAAAACATGGCGATAGTAGATATCATAGTGATAGCCCTGGGTTTCGTGATACGCATACTTGTCGGAGGTTTTGCTACTGGAGTATGGATGTCGCATTGGATAATACTGATGACGTTCCTACTGGCCATGTTCCTGGCCTTTGCAAAACGACGTGACGATGTGGTGACGTACGAGGAGAGCGGCATTCAGCTGCGCCGTAACGTCAACCGGTATAACCTCGCATTCATGAACCAGGCGATAGGACTCATCGCCAGCATCACGATAGTCTGCTACATCATGTACACCGTATCGCCGGACGTGACGAGCCGATATGGCGGGAACGTGTATCTCACCTCCGTCTTCGTGCTGGCTGGCATACTGCGATACCTTCAGATTACCATCGTCGATGTGAAGTCGGGCAGCCCTACGAAGGTCTTGATGCACGATCGCTTCATACAGCTGACGATAGTAGGGTGGGTGCTGACCTTCGCCCTGCTGCTTTATCTGTAGCTTCTACAATAGGCCTATGCTGGTGCTGGGCCTTTTTTAAGGTGTGGTGCTATAAGTTTTTTCTTATATGTGTATTGAGAAATATTTATAGTGCTTATTGTTAGGCTATGGAAATTTGTTGTAATTTTGCAGTAGAATATCCTAGGTAGGGTATTATTGTTTTACCTAACAACACAAAGAAAAATGGAACTGAGACAACTAAGATATTTTGTTGGTGTTGCAGAGACGGGATGTATATCCGAGACCTCACGCCAGATGTTCATCTCGCAAAGTGCCATCTCCCAACAGTTGAAACTGTTGGAGGAGGAACTTGGTACGCAACTGTTTGTAAGGCAACATAATACCCTGACGCTGACGGAATGCGGCGAGGAACTGCTCCCCTTCGCGAAACAGGTGCTGAGGGGTGTTACGGAGTGTCATGAAAGGATAAGGTGTCTGCAGGGACTTCTCTGCGGAGAGCTGAATGTGGGGTTGACGTATTCGCTTGAGCCGTTCATGCGCGAGGCGACGCTCTGCTTTATGCGCGAATATCCTAAGGTGCAGCTGAATGCGCATTATAAGAACCATCATGAACTGCTGCGCCAGCTAAGAAACAAGGAGATAGACATCATACTGTCGATGATGCCTAGCAGTCCGCATGAGTTTGTTGAGTCCATACCGCTTACGAGGTATCGTCTGGCGGCAATCATGCGTAAGTCTCATGTGCTTGCAAAGAGGTCGTCGATAACATTTCAGGATCTACTGCCCCACAAGCTTATACTGCCGGAGAAAGGCCTGCGAGACCGTAATGCTATCGAGAGTTTCATACATAAGGAAACGGGGGAATTGAACGTGAGGGCATTGGTGAATGATGTCAACGCACTGATGAACATCATTCAGGAAACCAATTATATAACCATCCTCAATGAGACGAGCATCTCCAATCGTCCGTCACTTTGTTCCGTACTTATTGAGGAACTGAAAGAGCCGATACAAATCTACGCCCATTACAATAATTTGGTAAGCCTGAAGAATAGTGCAAGGAGATTTATTGACATTCTTCACAATACAGCCCTGAAGCATGATATGACATTCTCCTAAGGCGGATTCTTTTGATGGACGTGATGCTATTCCGGGTATTTGTTACTGAGAGTTCCTCTTATTTGTTTGCAGGGTTTCTTTTATTTGTTCACAACGTTTTTGGGCTTGCCGGCGAGGTAGGCCTTTACGTTTTCTATGGCAATGGACATCAAGCGCTCTCTTGCTGCAAGGCTTGCCCATGCGATGTGTGGGGTGATGAAGCAGTTGCGGGCGGTGAAGAGTGGTGAGCCGCTGATCGGTGGCTCTTTTGTCAGTACGTCGAGACCTGCTGCGTAGATGCTGCCGGAGTTGAGTGCGTCGGCAAGTGCCTGGTCGTCAACGAGTGGTCCTCTGCCTGTGTTGATGAGGATGGCGGAGGACTTCATCAGTGCGAGGTGCTCACGGTTGATGATATGCTTGGTGCTCTCTGTCAGTGGGCAGTGGAGGCTCAGCACGTCGGCTTGCTGGAAGAGTTCGTCGAGCGATGACACCTTATTTATATATATAGGGAGCTGCGACTGCTCCTTTGAGGTGTATGCAATGACGTTCATGCCGAGGGTTGCGGCTATCTGTGCTGTCGCTATACCTGTATTGCCGAGACCTACAACGGCGAAGTTCTTGCCGGCAAGCTCCATCTGTGGGGTGAGGGTATAGGTGAAGTCGGGGCATGAGGACCATTCGCCCTTACGTACGGAGTCGCTGTGACCGGCCACATTGTTCGTGATGTTCAGGAGGTGTGCTATGGCGAGCTGCGCAACGGATGGTGTGCTGTATGCTGGGATGTTGGTTACGATGATGCCCCTGCGCTTTGCTGCCTCCGTGTCAACGACGTTATAGCCGGTGGCGAGGACACCGATGTATTTCAGCTTCGGCAGCTGTGCCATGACCTCATCGGAGAACATCACCTTGTTGGTTATCACAATGTCGGCATCTTTGGAACGCTCAACAACGAGCTCCGCTGGTGTGCGGTCGTACATAGTGAACTCACACACAGTGCCGTCAGGGCATTGTATCTCTTTCCAAGGCTGCCATGAGATGTCGCCAGGGTTGGCAGCGAAGCCGTCGATTTCTACGATTGTCATTGCTTGTTTTTTGGGGTTGTTTGGTTTTTTAGTTGTTTTGGTTGTTTAGTTGCTTGTTTTTGCGTTTTTAATATAGCAACAGGAGTCCTGCGAAGGCTGCGTAGGCAATCATGCGGATGGGGTTTATCTTCATTACCTTGGTGCCGATGAAGGTGGCGGCGAATAGTCCGATGGAGATGAAGAAGTGCCACTTGGATTCTGCGTAGCTGCTGAAGTTCTCAGCATTGCAGAGGAGTAGGGTAGCGGCAGCGAGTAGTCCCACGACGGCAGGGCGCAGTCCGGTGAAGATGTTCTGTACCAATGGTGACCTCATGTACTTCAGGAACATGATGCTTATGAGGAGCATCAGTATCAGTGATGGCAAGACGAGAGCTGTGGTGGCGGTGAGGCTTCCGAGGATGCCCATGAGCATGCTGTCTGTGGCGTGGTAGAGTGTGGTGTAGCCGCAGTATGTGGCACTGTTGATGCCGATAGGGCCGGGCGTCATCTGCGATATTGCCACGATATTCGTGAATTCCGCTGATGTCATCCAGCGATGGTTTACCACCACCTCATGCTGTATCAGCGAAAGCATGCCGTAGCCTCCACCGAAGCCGAAGGCGCCGATGAGGAAGAATGTATAGAAGAGTGTTAGAAAGAGCATTGTCGTTTGTTTTTTTTGTTCAGCAGCGAAACTGCTTAAAACGATGGCATTGCAGCGGAACTGCTAGGAACGAATGGCTGATTAGCTTTCGCTGCTTTTGAAGAAGGTGCCGTAGAGGTAGCCTCCGATGCCGGCAGCGAGGATTATGTAGATAGGGTTTACGCCGAGTGCCCATATCAGCAGGGCAGAGAGAATCGGTATCCAGCAGTTCATGAAGTTGATGCCGGTGCGAACGGCAAGGTTCCATGTAGGAACGGCGATGAGTGCCACTACTGCCGGACGTATGCCACGGAAGGCTGCCTCCACCCATGGCACATGCTGGAAGTTCTGGAAGAACATCGCAATGGCGAGGATGATGATGATGGAAGGCATGGCAGCACCGAGTGAGGTGAGCAGTGCGCCCTTGATGCCCCGCAGCTTGTAGCCTATGAAGATGGAGATATTGACGGCGAAGACGCCAGGGCATGTCTGTGCCACGGCGATGAGGTCAGTGAACATCTGCTTGTCAATCCACTTGCGCCTCTCCACCACCTCCGCCTCTATCAGCGGTATCATGGCGTAGCCTCCACCAAGGGTGAATAGTCCTATCTTGAAGAATGTTCTGAATAAATCCATTATGGTTGATCTATGAGTGAAAAGTGAAGAACGAAGAGTGAAGAATTTGTATTACCAGATTCTGTGTTGCAGACTTCGGCAGTAACTTAAATTCTTCACTCTTCACTCTTCGTTATTCACTAAAATAGTTTACTTGTTCTTCTCAATCCACTTGCGGGCATTGACGAATGCCTCGTGCCATGGAGTAACCTGATCGGTGAGGCGACGCTCCTCTGGATAGTAGCCGCACTGCCATGGGAACTGAGTACGCTCTGGGTGTGGCATGATAGCGAGGTGACGGCCATCCTTTGATGCGATGGCAGCAACGTCGTAGCTTGAACCGTTAGGGTTAGCAGGGTAATCGGAGTGGTTGTACTTAGCCACGATGTTGTACTCTGACTCTGCCTGTGGGAGGTTGAACTTACCCTCTCCGTGAGCTACCCAGCAACCGATCTTCTCGCCAGAGAGTGAACCGAACATTACGGAGTCATTCTGTGGGATGGTGAGGGTTACGAATGCTGACTCGAACTTGTGGGAGTCGTTGTGCAGCATCTGTGCATAGTCGCGAGCGTTGGTAGAAGCTGTGGTGTTGTTGAGCAAGCCGAGCTCCACCATGAGCTGACAACCGTTACATACACCGAGAGACAGAGTGTCCTTACGAGCGTAGAACTTGTCGAGAGCCTCCTTTGCCTTAGGGTTGAAGAGGAATGCACCAGCCCATCCCTTGGCAGAACCGAGAACGTCGGAGTTAGAGAAGCCACCGCAGAATGCAATGACGTTAACCTCTTCGAGAGTCTCACGTCCGGTGATAAGGTCGGTCATCGTGACGTCCTTAACGTCGAAACCTGCCATGTAGAATGACCATGCCATCTCACGCTCAGAGTTTGTACCCTTCTCGCGGATGATAGCAGCAACAGGCTTTTTAGTTGCTGGCGCAGAAATCTGAATCTTCAGAGCATCGCCCTTAACGCTCCACTCTACAGGATTCTTAGCGTAGTTCTGGAAACGCTCTGCTGCCTTACCGTTGAATGACTGACGGCGGTCGAGCTTGTATGAAGTCTCGTACCATACGTCGCGCATCTCGTTGATGTCGAATTCAAGAACAACCTCACGGTTTGCAATCTCAGCGTTAGGTACCTGAGCGTTGCTCTGATGACGCTTGATGGTGAGCTTGCGGTCTGCGCAAGGAGTACCGATCTTAGCATAGCCAACGCCAGCATCCTCAAGAATCTTCTTAACGCGTGGAGCGTCAGCGTCAGCAACCTGGATAACGATACCAGGATTCTCAGCGAAGAGAACCTTCACGATGTCGTTGCCATTGATCTTGTCGAGGTCGAGAGAGAGACCGCCCTTGGTGTTGGCGAAGCACATCTCAAGGAGAGTTGTGATGAGACCACCGGCAGAGATGTCGTGACCAGCGAGGATGAGCCCCTCGTTGACGAGCTGCTGAACAGCCATGAAGGCATCGCGGAAGTACTCTGCATTCTTAACGGTAGGAACGTCGGAGCCAACCTTTCCGAGAGACTGAGCGAAGGCAGAACCGCCGAGCTGCAGGTCGTCGAAAGAGAAGTCTATATGATAGAGGCGTGAAGCCTTCACTGCCTTGATGACAGGAGAGACAACCTTCTTGACATCTGAAACCTCACCGCCAGCGCTGACGATGACAGTACCGGGAGCGATGATCTTCTTTCCGTCAGGATACTTCTGTGTCATTGACAGAGAGTCCTTACCTGTTGGCACGTTGATCTGGAGCTCACAGCAGAAGTCTGAGAGAGCCTTAACGGCAGAGTAGAGACGAGCATCCTCACCCTCCTGTGCGCGGCAAGGCCACATCCAGTTAGCAGAGAGTGAGATAGAGTCCATACCCTCAGCCATAGGAGCCCAAACGAGGTTTGTCAGTGACTCTGCAACAGAGAGTACAGAACCTGCCTCTGGGCTTGCGAGAGCTGCCTGAGGAGCATGACCGAGTGATGTTGCGATACCCTTTGTGCCAGTATAGTCGAGAGCTACGACACCGCAGTCGGAGAGTGGCAGCTGCAGTTCGCCCTGACACTGCTGACGTGCTACACGACCTGTCACCGAACGGTCAACCTTGTTTGTCAACCAGTCCTTACAAGCCACAGCCTCAAGCTTCAGCACGTTCTTCAGGTAGTCAGCCATCTGTGCGTTGAGTGTAGAGTTTGAAGAGAGGCCAGAGAGATCGTATGTAGCAACATCGTACTTACGCTCAACGGTCTTGTCCTCCATGATAGTCTTAGGAGAAGAACCGAACATCTGGTCAACGGAGAGGTCGAATGGACGTATGCCGTCAGCCTGTTCGAAGGCAAAGCGATGGTCGCCTGTTGTCTCACCGACGGTGTACATAGGAGCACGCTCGCGGTCAGCAATCTTCTGTACGTACTCGATAGCTTTCTCGTCGATGAGAAGTCCCATACGCTCCTGTGACTCGTTGGCGATGATTTCCTTTGCAGAAAGCGTCTTGTCACCTACAGGAAGCTTGTCCATGTGGATGAGACCACCGCAATCCTCAACGAGTTCTGAGAGACAGTTTACGTGACCTGCTGAACCGTGGTCGTGGATAGAAACGATTGGATTCTGATCTTCCTCGCCGAGAGCACGGATAACGTTGTATGCACGCTTCTGCATCTCTGGGTTGGCACGCTGAACGGCGTTGAGCTCGATACCGCTAGAGTAACGCCCTGTCTCAACAGAAGAAACGGAACCGCCACCAAGACCGATACGGTAGTTCTCTCCACCCATAACGACAACCTTATTGCCTGCCTGTGGCTCACCCTTGAGGCAGTCGCGCTCTATGCCGTAGCCTACACCGCCTGCAAGCATGATAACCTTGTCGTAAGCATACTGCTCCTCACGCTCCTGATGCTCGAATGTAAGCACAGAACCGCAGATCAGTGGCTGACCGAACTTGTTTCCGAAGTCACTTGCACCGTTGGAAGCCTTGATGAGGATCTGCTCTGGTGTCTGATAGAGCCACTGACGTACAGGAAGAATCTTCTCCCATGCCTGCATGTCCTTGTCGGAGCTCCATGAAGGAGTGTTAGGAACACTGTTTTCGTTTTCGTTATCGTTTTCGTTCTTACGAGGGTAGGATGTCATATACACCGCAGTACCAGCGATAGGCCATGAGCCGACACCACCACCCATACGGTCACGTATCTCACCGCCCGTACCG
The DNA here is from genome assembly GCA_945831805.1 of uncultured Prevotellaceae bacterium. Classification (GTDB taxonomy): domain Bacteria; phylum Bacteroidota; class Bacteroidia; order Bacteroidales; family Bacteroidaceae; genus Prevotella. Next base: position 6,983 of record CAMADY010000014.1, on the reverse strand, counting down.
GTAGCAGCACCATTGAAAGGCTCCACAGTAGTAGGGAAGTTGTGGGTCTCAGCCTTGAGCGAAATAACGGACTTCACCTTCTTAACCTTGTAGAGGTCCGGGTTAGCGTGGTCCGTAGGAGAGAACTGCTCTATCTCCGGACCGGCCGAGAATGCTACGTTGTCCTTGTATGCAGAGAGAATTTTGTTAGGGTTCTCGTTCGTTGTCTTCTTGATCATCTGGAAGAGGGAAGACTCCTTCTCCTCGCCGTCGATGATGAACGTGCCACCGAAGATCTTGTGGCGGCAGTGCTCGGAGTTGATCTGTGCAAAACCGAAGAGCTCAGAGTCTGTCAGTGGGCGGCCAAGCTCCTTGGCAACCTTATAGAGATACTCTATCTCCTCCTTTGACAGCGCAAGACCTTCCTGATCGTTGTGCTCCTCGATGTTCTCAATATACTTGATAGCCTCAGGCTGCTTGTTTACGGTAAAGACGTTCTGGTCAAGACCGTTGTACATACGCTGGAGCATTGGGTCGTGCTCTGCATCGGCAGTGCTCACAGGGAAATACTCCTCGATACGTGAGATTCCCTTGATGCTCATGTTCTGGGTTATCTCAACCGCATTGGTACTCCATGGCGTAATCATCTCACGTCGTGGACCAACGTAGTAACCGTCCATACTCTGTGCCTCCACTACGGTAGCATTGTCGTAGAGCCAGCACAATTCCTTTACTTCCTGCTCATTTGGCTGATGGTCTATCTCAGTCGCAATGATGTTCTTTGAAGGGGTCTTAAAGAAAATGACCATGTCTGTTCTTTGTTTTATTATGTTATTATTGTTTTCTTTTAATGCTACAAAGGTACAAAAAAATCTCGAACTACACAAATATTGCGGTGTTTTTTGACATTATTATATTAAATACGTGCGCGTGAGAGTTATTTTTAGGGAAAAATTCGTTTGTCTCGTATTTTTTTAGTAATTTTGCACTCGCAAATTTTTACGCATGGTATGATTTGCGTTCTAATTTTTCAATTACACAGACGATGCAGGATATAAGAAACATAGCAATCATCGCACACGTTGACCACGGAAAGACAACTCTCGTGGACAAGATGATGCTTGCAGGAAAGCTTTTCCGTGAGGGTCAGAACAACTCTGACCAGGTACTTGACGCTAACGACCTTGAGCGTGAGCGTGGCATAACGATTCTTTCAAAGAACGTGTCTATCAACTGGAAGGGCACGAAGATTAACATCATAGATACTCCGGGACACTCCGACTTCGGTGGTGAGGTGGAGCGTGTGCTGAATATGGCTGACGGCTGTATTCTCCTCGTTGATGCCTTCGAGGGACCGATGCCTCAGACACGTTTCGTGCTTCAGAAGGCACTGGAGATAGGCTTGAAGCCTATCGTCGTAGTGAATAAGGTTGATAAGCCTAACTGTCGTCCAGAGGAAGTCTATGAGATGGTCTTCGATCTTATGTTCTCACTCAATGCAACGGAGGATCAGCTGGACTTCCCTGTAGTCTATGGCTCTGCCAAGAACGGTTGGATGTCAGAGGATTACAATAAGCCAACGGATAATATTGAGTATCTCCTCGACAAGATTGTGGAGGTTATCCCTGCGCCGGAAATGCTGGAGGGAACACCACAGATGCTCATTACATCGCTCGACTACAGCAACTACACCGGCCGTATCGCCGTAGGACGTGTGCACCGTGGTGTGCTGAAGGAGGGACAGAACGTCACCATCTCGCATCGTGACGGCTCTCTTGAGAAGACTAGGATTAAGGAGGTTCACACCTTCGACGGTATGGGTCACTCCAAGGTTAGCGAGGTTCAGAGCGGCGACATCTGCGCTATCATCGGACTGGAGAAGTTCGAAATCGGCGACACCATCTGCGACTTCGAGAATCCGGAGCCAATGACACCAATCGCCATTGATGAGCCTACCATGTCTATGCTCTTCACTATCAACGACTCTCCGTTCTTCGGTAAGGAGGGTAAGTTCGTTACTTCACGTCATATCAACGACCGTCTGGAGCGTGAGCTGGAGAAGAACCTCGCCCTTCGCGTAGAGCCTTTCGAGGATTCCACCGATAAGTGGATTGTTAGCGGACGTGGTGTGCTCCACCTCTCCGTACTCATTGAGACGATGCGCCGTGAGGGTTACGAGCTGCAGGTGGGTCAGCCACAGGTTATCTACAAGGAAATCGACGGCGAGAAGTGTGAGCCTATCGAGGAACTCACCATCAACGTGCCGGAGGAGTTCGCCTCAAAGATGATCGACATGGTGACTCGCCGTAAGGGTGAGATGACGTCCATGGAGAGTCAGGGCGAGCGTGTGAACATCGAGTTCAATATCCCTTCACGCGGCATTATCGGTCTGCGTACCAATGTGTTGACGGCTTCTCAGGGTGAGGCTATCATGGCTCACCGCTTCAAGGAGTATCAGCCATTCAAGGGTGAGATAACACGCCGCATGAATGGTTCGATGATTGCACTGGAGACAGGTAACGCCTACGCTTACTCTATCGACAAGCTGCAGGATCGTGGTAAGTTCTTCATCGATCCGGGCGACGACGTTTATATAGGACAGGTCGTCGGTGAGCATGTGCATGATAATGACCTCGTTATCAACGTTACGAAGGCTAAGCAGCTGACGAACGTCCGTGCGTCTGGCTCTGATGACAAGGCGCGTATCATCCCACGTACCGTTCTCTCCCTTGAGGAGGCTCTTGAGTACATCAAGGCTGACGAACTCGTGGAGGTTACGCCACAGTCTATGCGTATGCGCAAGATTATTCTTGATCATCTCGAGCGTAAGCGTGCTAATCGCGAATAATTTTTTTAATGAATGGAACAGATAACCAGCGGACAGAATCCGAAGATAAAGCACCTTCTGGCGCTTCAACAGAAATCCTCACTGCGACGTGAGGAGGGACTGTTCGTTGTGGAAGGACAGCGCGAGCTCATGCACTGCGTCAATGCAGGGTATGAGCTCGATAGCGTATTCTTGCTTAGTGGGACATCCTTGACAGCAGATGTAAGCCTTGATTCCGTGAAATCCTACGAAGTGTCTCCGAAAGTCTATGAGAAGATAGCCTATCGTGGTAGTACAGAGGGCGTTGTGGCAGTCGTTAAGAGCCGTAGTCATGCGCTTGCGGACCTTCGTTTAAAGGAGAATCCGCTCGTCGTGGTTCTCGAAAGTGTGGAGAAGCCGGGCAACCTCGGTGCCATTCTGCGCACCGCCGATGCTGCAGGTGTCGATGCGGTGATCGTCTGTGACCCATTGACGGACCTCTACAACCCTAACCTCATACGCAGTTCCATCGGTGCCATCTTCACCGTTCCTACCGTAGCATGCAGTTCGGAGGAATGTATCAACTTCTTAAAGCAGAACGGCATACAGATCCTTACGGCGCAGCTGCAGGATTCAAGCCTCTATTACGACCAGGATATGAAGAAGGGTACTGCCATCATCATGGGAACCGAATCGACGGGCCTCACCGACGTATGGCGCAAGGCTGCTGATGCCCACATCCGCATCCCAATGCTCGGGCAACTCGACTCCCTGAACGTCTCCGTCAGTGCCGCAGTACTCATCTACGAGGCAGTAAGACAGCGTGGGTAGCATTACGGTCGTTTCGTGACCAGTATATTACCAATGTTATACATAAGAATAGCATTCTGCTAAACTTTTCCTCAAAATTGTTTGGCAGAATGATTTTTTATTTGTAATTTTGCAATCAAATGTTCTAATCTACTTTTATCAGCGCTATGGCAAAGTATCTTGATCCGAAGAGCGACCTGACCTTTAAGACGGTCTTTGGTGAACATAAAGACTTGATGATAAGTTTCCTCAATGCCCTGCTGCCTCTGCAGCCGGGTAAGGAGGTCGTAGAGATAGAGTATCTCTCCTCAGAACTTGTACCAGACCATCCGGAGAAAAAGGATTCCATCGTTGACGTGCGATGCAGGGATAATGCCGGAAGACAGTTTCTCGTGGAGATGCAGATGTATTGGACGGATGCCTTCAAGCAGCGTGCATTGTTCAATACGTGCAAGGCCTATGTGGAGCCTGTTGAGAAGGGAGAAAAGTTTGAGGATATAAAGCCTATCTACACAATCAGCCTTGTCAACGATATTGCCTTCCCAGAACTTCCGGAAGAGTTCTATCACGTCTATGTTCCTATGAACGAGGCACATGATGATCACACAATAGACGACATGAAGATGGTGTTTATTGAGCTGCCGAAGTTCAAACCTTCATCCGTAAAGGACAAGAAGATGATGGTGTTGTGGCTGCGCTTCCTCACAGAGATAAATGAGAAGACGAGTCAGGCACCAGAGGAACTCATCAACGACGAATTGGTGACCAAGGCGCTCTCGCTGCTGGAGGACTCCTCATACACCCCAGAACAGAAACGCGCCATCGATAGATACTGGGATATGGTCAGCCGTGAGCGCACAATGGTATTCTCCAGCAGACAAGAAGGTCTTGCGGAGGGACGTGCGGAGGGACGTGCTGAAGGTCTTGCGGAGGGACGTGCTGAAGGTCTTGCAGAGGGACGTGCTGAAGGTGTAATATCTGTTGCGCTCAACCTTAAGAATATGGGATTGTCTGTAGAGCAGGTAATGAAAGCCACTGGCCTCACGGCTGAAGAAATAGAGAAGTTATAAACCAATACATTGAGAATAACGCATGATGCATAGGGCTTGTATATACAGCTTATCTGTCACTATCTTTCTGAAACAAACGTCTTAGGGGGTATTGTTGTGCGTTAACAAACAAGGTTACAACCATTTGCGGAGCCTTTCGGGGGTGTCTTTGGATACCTTCGGAAGGCTTCTTTGTTTATATCGGTGAAAACACCGAAAGCCCTAACTTTGACAAAATATCAAATTCAATCTTTGTGCGCAAGAGGTTACAAAAATTCCTGTCGTAAAGGTTTGTAAAGGGGGAAAGGTTGTGAGCGAAGTGGCTGATGCTGACAGCGTAGTTTACGAACATGTAACTATTGATCCTACGGTAGATAGAAATGTATATTCAGATGATGATTGTACTCAATTATTAACAGAAGCATCAAGTATAGTTCAACCAAAAGGTAGTGTTACAGTAGGTGAAGTATGGGATGATAATAAAGCAGTTAGGATAACATCTAACATTACACAAATGAAGATACCATTTAATTTATATAATAAATCATTAGCTGGTACAGTTGAAGATTGGTGAGAAAGAGATTACCTTCACCGATGGTAAGTCAACAGTCAAATTCTCAAAGGAAGAGAGGATTGTGCTATATGTAAAGGAACCGAAGTCGGAACCCGTCAAGCCTGTTGTCAAAGGCGACGTAAACGGCGACGGCAAGGTGACGATGGCAGACGCTAACGAGGTAGTGAACATCGTTCTTGGTAAGTAAGAAATAGTCATGATAATGAAAAAGTTCCCGAAACATTTGGTGGTTTCGAGAATTTTTTGTAATTTTGCAGCCATAAAATCAGAGACGGGCACCGTACTCCGTACGACAAGCCCTATTTCATGGCTGCGAGCCCTGCTTCGCAGCTTTGCAGCAAAATTAAAATATCGCGTAGCGTGAAAATAAAGGATGTTATAAGTGCCCTTGAGTGTTTCGCGCCTTTGCCCCTGCAGTGTGACTATGATAATGCCGGACTGCAGGTCGGATTGACAGAGGCGGAAGTTTCAGGGGTATTATTGTGTTTGGACATTACTGAAGCTATTGTCCTGGAGGCGGAAAAGAAAGGGTGTAACATGATTGTCTCCCATCATCCGCTAATTTTCCGTAAGCTCCGTCAGGTTACGGATGCAGACTATGTGCAGCGTTCGGTCATGATGGCTATACAGAAGGGTATCACTATTGTGTCTATGCACACCAACCTCGATGCTGCGGAAGGTGGCGTCAACTATATGATAGCACGTAAGTTAGGTGCTATTGACGTGCAACTCTTCGATGCTCACGAAGTGAATGGCGTGAAGGGTGGCGAGGGTGTCATGGCGACACTTGCCGAACCGCTCTCTGCCCAGCAGCTGATAGAGAAAGTGAAGGAGGCGTTTGGTGCAGAACGCATCATGGCGAACGAACTGCTGGAGCGTCCTATATGTAAAGTCGCAATATGCGGCGGTGCTGGCTCCGATGTTCTCGGAAATGCACTTCGACATGGTGCCGATGCATTCATAACGGGCGAGATGTCGTACCACATGTTCTTCGGGCTGGAGCAGCAACTACAGCTACTGGTCTTCGGACATTATGAAACAGAGCAGTTTACGCCACAGCTCCTGAAAGAGATTATCACGGAGCGTTGCCCTGAGGTGCGCTGCGAAATAACGGAGATAAATACTAATCCAATAAAATACTATTAAATTATGGCAAGAAAAGATCCTAAGGATTTGACAGTGGAGGAGAAGCTTAAGGCACTCTTCCAGTTGCAGACAACTCTCTCTCAGATCGACGAGAAGCGTGCCCTTCGTGGTGAGCTCCCTCTTGAGGTGGAAGATCTGGAGAACGAAGTGGAAGGTCTCAGCGTTCGTCTCGACAAGATCGAGCAGGAGATTGACAACCTCACAAAGGCTGTTGTTGATCGTAAGGCTGACATCGAGAAGGCTAATGCTAACCTCGCTCGCTACAACCAGCAGCTCAACGAAGTTAAGAACAACCGTGAGTATGACACCCTCACAAAGGAGATTGAGTTCACTTCTCTTGAGATTGAGCTCTGTAACAAGAAGATACGTGAGGCAGAATATCGCATCAACGACCGTCGTGCAGACCACGACAAGGTTGAGGATCTCATCAACGATCGTGAGCGCGACCTCGAAGATAAGCGTGGTGAGCTCGACGAGATCATGCAGGAGACTCGTGAAGAGGAGGATATCCTCAAGGCTAAGGCAAAGGATCTTGAGTTGAAGATAGAGACTCGTCTGCTCCAGAGCTTCAAGCGTATCCGTAAGGGTGCACGCAATGGTCTCGGTATCGTTTACGTAC
>CAMADY010000013.1 GCA_945831805.1 uncultured Prevotellaceae bacterium | reverse complement strand
TGCAGAGCTGGGCAAGGTAGCCAAGGAGGCCGGTGAGAAATTCCTTGCTGAGAATGCGAAGAATGATGGCGTTACCGTAACCGCTTCCGGTCTTCAGTACAGCGTTATCAAGGAAGGCACCGGCAAGAAGCCAAAGGCAACCGACAAGGTAGTCTGCCACTACGAGGGTACCCTCATCGACGGCACTATCTTCGACTCAAGCATCAAGCGCGGCGAGCCTGCTACATTCCCACTGAACATGGTTATCGCTGGTTGGACCGAGGGTCTGCAGCTGATGGCAGAGGGAGCGAAGTATCGCTTCTTCATACCTTACAACCTTGCTTACGGTGAGGCTGGCGCAGCAGGTTCCATCCCTCCATACGCAGCACTCATCTTCGACGTAGAGCTGATCGAGGTGCAGGCGTAATTCATAATTCATAATTCATAATTCATAATTCATAATTCATAATTCATAGTTCATAATTCAAATTTAGATAAAAAACAAATGAAGAAATTTTCTTTCGCAGCAATCGTTGCTATTGCAGCAGCTGCATTTACCTCTTGTGGTAATGGCACTCCACGTGCAAATCTTAAGGACGAAGTAGATACCCTCAGCTATGCTATCGGTGTAGCGCAGTCTGATGGTCTCAAGGATTATCTCGTTAGCCAGCTCGGTGTTGACACAGCATACATCGACGAGGTTATCAAGGGTATCAACGACGGTGCAACAGCCGTTGACGACAAGAAGAAGGCAGCTTACTTCGCTGGTCTGCAGATTGGCCGTCAGGTAGGTGAGCAGATGGTTAAGGGCATCAACTACGAGCTCTATGGCAACGACTCTACACAGTCGGTATCTGTAAAGAACCTCCTCGCAGGTTTCATCGGTGGCGTGAAGGGTAAGACCCTCATGACTCTCGACCAGGCTCGCCAGACAGCACAGGACAAGATGACAGCCATCAAGCGTACTGCTATGGAGAAGCAGTTCGGCGACTACAAGAAGCAGAACGAGAAGTTCCTTGCTGACAATGCAAAGAAGGAGGGCGTTCAGAAACTTCCTGGTGGCGTACAGTACAAGGTTCTCGTACAGGGCAACGGTGCCGTTCCTGCTGACACATCACTCGTAAAGGTACACTACGAGGGTAAGACCATCGACGGTCAGGTATTCGACTCAAGCTACAAGCGCGGCGATGCCATCGACATGCGTTGTAACCAGGTTATCAAGGGTTGGACAGAGGCTCTGACACACATGCCTGCAGGTTCTAAGTGGGAGGTTTACATTCCTGCTGACCTCGCTTACGGCGAGCGCGCACAGGGTCAGGCTATCAAGCCATTCTCTACCCTTATCTTCACTATCGAACTTATTGAGGTCAAGTAAGAAAAAAGAATGAAAAAGATATTCATGATTGCTCTTCTTGTTGCTGGTGCAGTGTCTGTATCAGCAGCAAAGAAGGATAAGGCAAAGGCTGAGGCTCCAAAGGCACAGCCAGTAGCACTGAAGAGTAGCAGCGACTCCCTGAGCTACGCTGCCGGTTATGCTCAGACGGAAGGTCTCATTCCGTTCCTCCAGCAGCAGTTCAAGGTTGACACAGCGTACATGGCAGACTTCATACAGGGTCTGAAGGACGCAAAGGAGAAGGGCAACGACCCACGCTTCGTTGCTTACAACGCTGGTGGCCAGATTGCTACAATGATTCAGGAACGCATGATTGCAGGTATGACACGCGAGCTCACCGATGCTCCTGACTCACTCGTCGCAGACCTCTTCTACGCTGGTTTCATCGGTTCACTGCAGAAGGACACTACTCTCTTCAAGCAGACCAATGCCATGCAGTATTTCTCTGACGGCATGAAGCGCAACGTCGAGGTCAAGAACGAGAAGCTCTACGGCAAGAACAAGAAGGAAGGTGCTGAGTTCCTCGCAGAGAACGCAAAGAAGGATGGCGTCATCACACTCCCTTCAGGACTTCAGTATAAGGTCATCACCGCTGGTAACGGCCAGAAGCCTGTGAGCACTGACGAGGTAGAGGTGAAGTACGAGGGCAAGCTCCTCGACGGCACTGTCTTCGACTCAAGCTACAAGCGCAATCCTCAGACCACGAAGTTCAAGGCAAACCAGGTCATCAAGGGCTGGACAGAGGCTCTCTGCCTCATGCCTGTTGGCTCTAAGTGGGAGCTCTACATCCCTGCTGACCTCGCTTACGGCGAGCACCAGACGGGCAACATCCCACCATACTCCACATTGATCTTCACCGTTGAGCTCGTTGGCATCACGGGTGCTCCAGCTCCTGCTGCTAATGCAGCTCCTGTTGCTGGCAACAAGGCTGACGCTGCATCAACAGCAAAGTCTGCAAAGAAGCCTGCAGCAAAGAAGACCACAAAGAAGTAAAAAACACTCGGGTTTCTCAAGTTCCTCTTCTACAACAGGTCGGGGATCTTGCGAAACCTGCTAATTTAAAATAAGGAATACATGGCAACAGTAGATGATAAGAAGATTATCTTCTCGATGGTTGGTGTCTCAAAGACCATCCAGCAGAACCAGAAGCAGGTATTGAAGAATATCTACCTCAGCTTCTTCTATGGTGCAAAGATCGGTATCGTTGGTCTCAACGGTGCTGGTAAGTCAACACTGATGAAGATCATCGCAGGTCTGGACGAGCAGTTCCAGGGTGAGGTGGTATGGAGTCCCGGCTATTCTGTCGGTTACCTGCCACAGGATCCTCCGCTCAACGAGTCAAAGACGGTGAAGGAGAACGTGCAGGAAGGTGTGCAGCATGTCTATGATGCACTCAAGGAGTACGACGAAATCAACGAGAAGTTCGGTCTTGAGGAATACTACGGCGACCCAGACAAGATGGACAAGCTGATGCAGCGTCAGGCGGAGGTTCAGGATATCATCGACTCTACCGATGCATGGAACATGGACTCCAAGCTTGAGCGTGCCATGGCAGCCCTCCATTGTCCTCCGGGCGACTGGTCCGTAGAGAACCTCTCTGGTGGTGAGCGCCGTCGTGTGGCACTCTGCCGCCTGCTTCTTCAGAAGCCTGACGTACTGCTCCTCGATGAGCCTACCAACCACCTTGACGCAGAGTCTATCGACTGGTTGGAGCAGCACCTGCAGCAGTATGAGGGTACCGTCATCGCTGTTACCCACGACCGTTACTTCCTCGACGACGTCTCAGAGTGGATTCTGGAGCTTGACCGTGGTGAGGGAATACCTTGGAAGGGCAACTACTCTTCATGGCTCGACCAGAAGACCAAGCGCATGGCGCAGGAGGAGAAGATCGCCTCAAAGCGTCAGAAGGCCCTGCAGCGTGAGCTTGAGTGGATCCACATGGCTCCAAAGGCACGTCAGGCAAAGGGTAAGGCACGTCTTAACTCCTACGACGCAATGCTCAATGAGGAGACAAAGGAGCGCGAGGAGAAGCTCGAGATCTTCATTCCTAACGGTCCGCGCCTCGGCAATAAGGTGCTTGAGGCACAGCATGTTGCAAAGGCATTCGGCGACAAGGTACTCTTCAAGGACCTCAACTTCATGCTTCCACCAAACGGTATCGTTGGTGTCATTGGCCCTAACGGTGCCGGTAAGACAACGCTCTTCCGCCTTATCATGGGCCTGGAGACCGTCGATGGCGGTACCTTCGAGGTCGGCGAGACCGTGAAGCTGGCGTATGTCGATCAGCAGCATAAGGACATTGACCCCAAGAAGACCGTCTATGAGGTTGTCTCGCAGGGCGTGGAGTCGTTCCGTATGGGTGGCAGGGATGTCAACGCACGTGCTTACCTCTCACGCTTCAATTTCGCCGGCAACGACCAGGGCAAGCTCTGCGGAGTGCTCTCCGGTGGTGAGCGTAACCGCCTGCAGCTCGCTCTCGCACTGAAGCAGGAAGGTAACGTGCTGCTCCTCGATGAGCCAACTAACGATATCGACGTCAACACACTCCGTGCGTTGGAGGAAGGTCTTGAGGCATTCGCCGGTTGTGCGGTGGTAATCTCCCACGACCGTTGGTTCCTCGACCGTATCTGTACTCACATCCTCGCCTTTGAGGGTGACGGAGAGGTGTTCTTCTTCGAAGGCTCATACTCTGACTATGAGATCAACAAGGCTCGACGTCTCGGCACTGACGAGATCAAGCGTCCACGCTATCGCAAGCTGATGGAGGACTAAAACAATGACAGAAATTAAGATAGGTGATAAGGTGCGCTTCCTCAATGACATTGGGGGAGGCACCGTTACTGCTTTTCAGAAGGGTGGTATCGTATTGGTGGAAGACGAGGACGGCTTCGAGATTCCTGCCTTGCAGTCGCAGGTTGTCGTTGTCGGTTCCAATGACAACAAGCTGAAGCCACAGGAGCCGGTAGCTCCACAGAAGCCACGCAATGCTGCGGAGGTTATCCAGGAAGCACTGAAGGCTCGCAATACCCCTGCCCCTAAGCCACAGGAAGAGCACGACGAGACACTCGAAGGCAGGGTGATGAGGCTCGAACTTATGGTGAAGCGCCTGCAGCAGCGTGTGCAGCAGCTGGAAGATGCCAAGGCTCTTCGCGAGAAGGTGAAAGCTAACGATATACGTATCCGTGAGGACAAGCGTCTTCACAAGAACGACATCATCGAGATAGACCTCCACGCAGAGGAAATACTTGATACCACGATGGGCATGGATGCCGCTGCCATCAAGGACTATCAGATGAAGGTCTTCAACGATACGATGCAGAAATACCTCAAGGAAAAGGGTCGCAAGATCGTCTTCATACACGGCAATGGCGATGGCGTTCTGCGTAAGGCTATCATCTCCGAACTGAACCGCTCGTACAAGCAGGTGCAGTATCAGGACGCTTCGTTCCAGCAGTATGGCTTCGGCGCCACGATGGTTATAATATAATAAGGTGGCAGAAAGCGTCCGACCGCTATATATACAAAAAGTCTGAAACGTACGATTCTTATATATATAATAAGGTATAGATAAGCTAAGATATACAAAAGCCTAAAACGATACTAACTTAGAAGCAAAAGAAATCTGAAAGATTATGGTAAAGCATATCATTCTCTGGACACTTAATCCGGAACTCTCTGACGCAGAGAAGTCAGAGGTAAAGAAGGGCATCAAGGAAGGTCTCGAGGGCCTCGCTGGCGTAGTGCCAGGACTTGTTGACGTAAAGGTAAACATCGACGGTCGCCTCGCTTCGTCAAACTGCGACGTGATGCTCGACAGCACTCTCGAATCAGAGGCAGCGCTGAAGGCGTATGCCGTTCACCCTGCCCATGTGGCAGTGGCAGACAGCAAGGTGCGCCCTTACACCGTGCAGCGCACATGTCTTGACTACGAGGTATAATACGAGGTAAACTGTAGCAATAATAAGATTGAACTGTAATAGTTATCCTTTTACAAGAAATTATCTGGAAAAATCTGTGTAATAGCTATGCTATTGCGTGACATTAGTAAACAAATAAAAGGAATAAAGAATATGACCTCAATAGAAAACCTTTATCAAGTAGATGGCAGGGTGCCTGTAGCCAAGGCAATACCCTTCGGTCTTCAGCATGTGTTGGCAATGTTCGTCAGCAACATTACGCCAATCATCATCCTCGCCAACGTAGCGGGAATCGATGCTGCCACCAGTGCGGCACTCATTCAGAACTGTATGGTCATTGCCGGCATCGGTACGCTCGTACAGCTCTATCCTATATGGAAGATTGGTTCGCGACTGCCTGTCGTGATGGGTATATCGTTCACATTCCTCTCGCTGAGCATCGGCATCGCAACGACTCAGGGCATGGGAACGCTGATGGGAGCTGTCATCATTGGCGGTCTTGTGGAAGGAGTGCTCGGACTCTTTGCAAAGTATTGGGTGAAGCTCATACCACATGTCGTTGCTGCTACGGTGGTAACGGCAATAGGATTCTCGCTCCTGCCGATAGGTGCAAACTCCTTTGCCGGCGGCATGGGTAGCGCAGACTTCGGTAGCATGCAGAACTGGATCATTGGTAGCATAACACTCCTCACCTGTCTCATCTGTCAGGTGTGCGCCAAGGGATTCCTCCGCTCCCTCTCAGTGCTCGTAGGTCTTATAGTAGGCTACATCGTGGCACTCTGCATGGGCGCAGTAAACCTCAGCGGCATCGCCGACCAGCAGATTGTCTCTCTACCGCATTTTATGCCATTCACACCGGAGTTCCACATCGGTGCGATACTCTCCGTAGTGGCTATCTTCCTTGTTTCTGCAACAGAAACAATCGGTGACACCAGCGCACTCTGCAATGGTGCACTGAAGCGCAATCCACACCAGGTAGAACTCGGAGCATCGGTCAGCTGCGATGGCTTCGTAAGTTCCATAGCAGGTCTCTTCGGATGTACCCCTATAACATCGTTCAGCCAGAACGTAGGCCTTGCTTCGATGTCGGGTGTCGTAAACCGTTTCACCATCGCAACGGGTGCCGTCATAATGATTCTCGGTGGCATCTTCCCACATGTCGGCTATCTGCTCACGACAATACCTCAGGCAGTGCTCGGCGGTTGCACGGTGATGATGTTCGGTTCCATACTCTTCGCCGGCTTCGGCATGATGGCACGCTGCGGTTTCTCACAGCGCAACATGGTTATCGTAAGCCTCTCGCTCAGCGTAGGACTCGGTTTCACCAGCGCTACGGACATGTTCAACCTCTTCCCAGACCTCGTGAAGACCGTCTTCGCAGAGAACTGCGTGGCTGTGGTGTTCCTCCTCGCCGTACTGCTGAACCTTGTTCTTCCTAAGGAGGAGGAACAAGTAAGTAATAATGAATAAGGAAGAAGTAATAAGTGTGAGGTTATAACGCATACGTAATAAGGAAAAACAAGAATAAGTACATCGGTATTATGAATTTCCTCGAACAGAAAATTCTGGAAGATGGCAACATCAAGCCAGGCAATATATTGAAGGTTGACAACTTCCTCAACCACCAGATCGACATCGACATCATGAGGCAGATAGCATACGAGTTCAAGCGTCGCTTCAAGGGTAAGGAGGTTACGAAGATACTCACCATCGAGGCAAGCGGCATCGCTATCGCAACGCTCCTCGCCGACCTGTATGACGTGCCTGTTGTCTTCGCTAAGAAGGGCGAGACAGCCAACAGCACCGACGACAAATATATCTCCCATGCCTACTCCTTCACTCACAAGAAGATGAACAACGTCTTCGTGTCAAAGCCTTATATGAAGGCAGGCGAGAAGGTGCTCATCGTCGATGACTTCCTCGCTGACGGTCAGGCAATGGGTGCGCTGATAGACATCGTTCATCAGGCAGGTGCCTCCGTTGTAGGCATCGGCGTTGCCATAGAGAAGGGTGTGCAGCCTGGTGGCAGGAAGCTCCGTGCGGAAGGCTATCAGGTGGAGTCCATCGCAATCCTCAAGGAGATGGACTACGAAACCGGCACCATCACCTTCGGGTAACTCTTTGTTCTACCTGACACAAACTATCCACCACCATCTAACACCCATCACCCACCACCTCACTATGTCAATATCCACATACACACTCTCTAACGGACTGCGGGTAATAGCTCGCAGGGTGGATAGCGACATCGTATATTGCGGCTATTCCATAAAGGCAGGTGCACGCAATGAGCAGAAAGGTGAAGAAGGATTGGCGCATTTCTGTGAGCACATGACCTTTAAAGGCACTGAAACTCTCTCGCCATTGAAGATCATCAATGCCCTCGACAGCGTGGGAGGAGAGCTGAATGCATACACCGCGAAAGAGGAGACGTGCTACTATGCCGCCATCATGAAGCAGCATTTCAGAAAGGCTGTGAACCTCCTTACCGACATTGTCTTCAACAGCATCTATCCGCAGACGGAGATAGAGAAGGAGTGTGAGGTGGTGTGCGATGAGATAGAGAGCTATCGCGACTCACCAGCAGAGCTCATCTACGATGATTTCGAGAATGAGATGTTCGGTTCTGCTGTCGATGCAAATACATCTGCTGACGGCATGATGTTTGGCTCACGAGCCTCACTCGGTCACAACGTACTTGGTGACAAGGACACCGTCCGCTCGTTCACCACCGCTGACTGCCAGCGTTTCACTTCACGCCTATACACCCCCGACCGCGCAGTGTTCTACGTCCTCGGCGATGTTGATGTGGAGAAGGTCATACCACTGCTTGAAAAGACACCAGGCAGTAGCTTATTGCAAGTGGATACATCCCTCCATGAAAGCAATCAGTGCCATATCAAACTCCCTCCCTCGGGAGGGTTGGGGAGGGGCTCTTCCAATAGTTTGATAACAAAATCCATGGATACGCATCAGGCTCACGTCATGATGGGCACAGTCATTACCGACCGGATAGAAGACTGGCGCATGCCGCTATACCTCGCCAACAACATCCTCGGCGGACCGAGTATGAACTCGCGCCTGAACATCTCGCTCAGAGAGAAGCGCGGACTCGTTTATACGGTGGAGAGTCTCATGACGTCATACACCGACACGCTGCTGTGGACAACCTATTTCGGATGCGACCACCACGATGTACGCCGTTGCATGCGGCTCGTCAACTCCGAACTGCAACGCCTTCGCAGGGCTCCGCTGTCACTCTCGCGACTCAATGCCGCAAAGCAGCAGATAAAAGGGCAGATAACGCTGGCGGCACAGAACTCCGAAAACTACGCCATCGACATGGCGAAGCAGTATCTGCACTACAACAAGGTGAAGGACTATGAACGCCTCTTCCGCAAGATTGATTCGGTGACGCCCGAACAGATCTGCGCACTCATGAACGAAGTGCTGACGGAAGATCATCTACTCACTCTTATATATAAATAAGGTGTTAGGTGTTGCTGGTTTGGTTTTATAGGTGATAAAGTTTAAACGATAAATAAATGATAATATAATGATATGAACATGATTGGAACTTTTTGGTCGTTAGTACCATCTATCGTAGCTATCTCCCTTGCACTGATAACGAAAGAGGTGTATAGCTCACTCTTTATCGGTGTGGTGATAGGCGCTGCATTCTACGCCTTCTCCATGGGAACCGGTCTCGATGGCTTCATAGCCCAGTTGCTCAACAATGAGGTCGATGATGACCATGCGTACGGTCTCATTCACTGCCTCTCCGATAGTTGGAACGTAGGTATCCTCATTTTCCTTGTCATCCTCGGCACTATGGTGGCGCTGATGAACAAGGCTGGCGGCTCATCGGCCTTTGGTAAGTGGGCAGTCACACGCGTCCGCACCAAGGTCAGCGCACAGCTCGCTGCCGTAATACTCGGTGTGCTCATCTTCATCGACGACTATTTCAACTGCCTCACCGTAGGTTCTGTCATGAAGCCTATCACCGACCGCTACGGCGTAACGAAGGAAAAACTGGCATATCTTATAGACTCCACCGCAGCACCTGTCTGCATCATCGCCCCTATCTCAAGCTGGGCGGCTGCCGTCTCTGGCTTCGTCACAGAGGGTGAGAACGGCATAGCACTCTTCTGTCAGGCCATACCGTTCAACTTCTATGCCTTCTTCACCATCATCTTCATGGTGGCAACAGTCGTTCTGGGCTTTGACTACAAGGCAATGAAGAGCTACGAGAAGCAGCTCAGCCAGACGCAGAAGAAGCCTGAGAAGGACATCGGCAAGGTCAGCGACGCCAAGATGTCTGCTGCAGGACAGGGCGTAGTGCGCGTAGAGCCGAATAAGGGTCAGGTAAGCGATCTCGTTGTGCCTATCTTCCTGCTCATTGTCTTCTCCATACTTGGCATGATCTACTCAGGAGGATTCTTCGATGTAGCAAACGAGAATCACATGGACTTCGTCAATGCCTTTGCTGGTAGTGATGCTTCAAAGGGACTCGTCATAGGCTCTATGGTTGCACTGCTACTCTCGCTCTCATGGTTCCTCGTTCGCAGAGTACTCTCTTTCGACGATGCCATGAGCTGTCTTATCAAGGGATTTGAGTCAATGGTGCCTGCCATCCTCATCCTCACACTCGCATGGACGCTGAAGAGCATGACCGACTCACTCGGTGCTGCCGACTACGTGGCAGGCATAGTGTCTGGCAGTGCTGCCGGACTTCAGATGATGCTCCCGGCTATCATCTTCGTAATTGCGGCATTCCTCGCCTTTGCAACAGGAACCTCATGGGGAACCTTCGGCATCCTCATACCTATCTGCATAGCAGTATTCCCTGTAGGCGAGCCGCTCCGCATCATCGCCATCTCGGCTTGTATGGCAGGTGCAGTATGCGGCGACCACGTATCGCCAATCTCCGATACCACCATCATGGCAAGTGCCGGAGCGCAGTGTAAGCACGTAAACCACGTTACTACGCAGCTGCCATACGCCATCACCGTTGCTACCATCTCCTTCTGCGCATACATCGTGGCAGGTCTGGCACAGCCTCTCGGCATGGTGGCAAGCTGCTGCATAGCATGGGGATTCGCACTCATCACCATGAGCGTAGTGCTCCTCACGCTCCGCAAGTTCGTGTAGCAGCCTGCATCCTACTCTGTACGGCCGTGCACCCTAAGGGTGTATAATGTTGTATGTATGGTATGGTGATGTTGATAGATGAAAACAATAACATAAACAAACATAATACATGAAGAAAATGATTATCTGGATGGGCGCATTGATACTCGGTGCCATCCTCGGTTGCTTGGGCATCGACGCACTCAACAGCCTCTTTGACTTTATTGCGGCGGTATATACCCGCCTGTTCCAGTTCGTCGCAGTGCCTACAATAGCACTTGCAGTAATGACAACCCTCGCCACTCTCGGCGCACAGAAGAATGCGGGACGCATCTTCGCACACACCATCTCCTACACACTGCTTACCACCATAGCAGCTGCTGCGGTAGGTCTCGTACTCTTCGTGCTCATCGCTCCGGAGTGTCTTCCTGACGAGCTCGTACGCCAGAGCGCACAGGCTGCGGAGGCACAGTCAGCAGAGAGTCTCTCTTACTACGACCACATCCTCTCTGTCATCCCTAACAACATCATCAATCCGTTCAGCAGCGGCAACGTACTGAGCATTCTCATCGTAGCTGCATCGGCAGGTCTCGCACTCGCATTCATGCCAAAGACGGAAGGTCAGCAGACGGTAGTGAAGTTTATCACCGGTCTTCAGGAACTCCTCTTCACACTCATCAACGCACTTATCTGGGCACTCCCTGTCGGCATCGTCGCATTCGCCGCACAACTCTCAGCACAGCTCACGGCAGGCGTTATCGTAGGTTCGCTCGGCAAGTACGTAGCCGTAATCATCGGAGGCAACTGCCTGCAGTTCTTCATCGTGCTGCCACTCTTCCTCCTCCTTCGCGGCATCAATCCGCTGAGAATCTTCCGTGCGCAGCTGCCTGCAGTCATGATGGCACTCTTCACCAAGAGCTCTGCCGCTACACTCCCTGTCACAATGCGCTGCGCTGAGGAGAACATGAAGGCTCGTCCGGAGGTGGCACGCTTCGTACTCCCTATCTGTACCACCATCAACATGAACGGCTGCGCAGCATTCATCCTCGTTACGACACTCTTCGTAATGCAGCATAGCGCACCGCTCGATATGCCTCAGATGCTCATGTGGCTACTCGTAGCTGTCATCTCTGCCATCGGCAATGCCGGAGTACCAATGGGATGCTACTTCCTGACGCTCTCTCTCGTTGCTGGTTCCGGCGGTCCTGTAGGCATCCTCGGCATCATACTCCCTATCTACACCATCATCGACATGATAGAGACTGCGGAGAACGTATGGTCTGACTCATGCGTTTGCGCTATGACAAATAAAGACATTGCAAAGGCAGAATAATCAATAATTATTTGTCTGTTAGGAAAAATCTTTGTACCTTTGCAGACAAATTAAGATTTTCAAGGATGCATCATAGACGTATATTCTTAGCTATATTGTTAGTAATCAGCATGGTTGTCTCTGTAGAGGCAGCCAGACGCTTCACACTCGTCATTGATGCAGGCCACGGCGGCCACGATGCTGGTGCCGTCGGCTCTTTCTCCAAGGAGAAGAACATAAACCTCAATACGGCACTCGCATTCGGACGCTACGTAGAACGTAACTGTCCGGATGTGAATGTCGTTTATACTCGAAAGACGGACGTCTTCGTACCGTTGCACACCAGGGCGGACATTGCAAACAAGGCGAAGGCAGACCTCTTTATAAGCATACACACCAATGCACTGCCGAACAACCGTTCGGCACGAGGCCTGGAGACATACACCCTCGGTATGCACAGGGCTGGAGATAACCTTGACGTAGCAAAGCGCGAGAACAGCGTTATCCTTGTGGAGAAGGACTATCGTGAGCGCTATCAGGGCTTCGACCCTAACTCTGCTGAGAGCTACATCATCTTCGAGTTTATGCAGGATAACAACATGCAGCGCTCCGTAGATCTGGCAAAGTATGTCCAGCGTAAAGTATGCTCCGCAGCAGGTCGCCCAGACAAGGGTGTCAAGCAGGCGGGATTCCTTGTATTGCGAGAGACCTCAATGCCAAGCTGCCTCATAGAACTCGGATTCATATCGACACCGGCTGACGAACAGCTGCTCAACGATGAAGCGTCCGTGGATAACATTGCACGAGGCATCTATCAGGCTTTCGTAGATTACAGGGCAAAGCATGACGACGGATTCACCGTGCCGTACAAGGCTCAGGAGAAGACCGAACCCGTAATACCTTCTGTCTTTCCAAAAAAGAAACAAGAGGAAGAGACAAAGCCTGTTAAGGCAGAGGAGAGCATGCCCGCAAAGGCAGAAGAGAACACTGACGCACCACTCTTCAAGGTGCAGATTTTCGTTGCTGACAAGAAACTCAAAAGCAGCGATGCACGCTTCAAGGGTGAGAGAGAAACAGAATATTATCAGGAGGGCGGTATGGTGAAATACACCATCGGATCTTCTACAAACTATAACGAGATACTAACCCTCAGGAAGACGCTTGTTGCGAAGTTCCCTGACTGTTTCGTCATAGCATTCAGGAATGGCGAGAAGATGAACATCAACGAGGCTATCCGCGTATTTAAGAATAACAAACGATAAGGAAGATTATGGAAAAGATTTTCTCTAAAGAGGTGAAGATAGCACTGGTGGCTATCGTGGCTGCCGTGGCGCTGTTCTTCGGAATGAACTTCCTGAAGGGCATGTCGCTGTTTGACAAGGGCGTCACATACAATATAACCTTCAACAATGTCAAGGGACTCTCAAAGTCAACAGGTGTCTATGCCGACGGCTACAAGGTAGGCAACGTCGCAAACATCATCTACGACTACTCCAAGGAGGGACCTGTCGTTGTGGAGGTCTCGCTCGTTCCGGACCTTCGCATCCCTGCCGGTTCGTCAGCAGAGATTTCTTCAGATTTGATGGGTAACGTGAAGCTCAACCTGCTCCTTGCCAATAACCCTCGCGCAAGGGTTGAGGCCGGCGATACTATCAAGGGAACGGATGCTCAGGAACTGATGGCGAGGGTGGCACAGATGCTTCCTACGATAGAGGCTATGGTACCGAAGATTGACAGCATACTGACGTCTGTCAACACGCTGCTTGCCGACCCTGCTTTAGCACAGGTCATAAAGAATACGGCGCAGACAACCGAGAACCTCAATGCATCGACAAGGCAGCTCAATACCCTCATGATGGGTCTCAACGGCTTTATGCCGGCAATAATGCATCACGCCAATGCCACAATGCAGAATGCGGAGACGCTGACGCAGAACCTTGCGCAGGTTGATGTTGCGGAGACAATGAACAAGGTGAACCGCACCCTCGACAACGTGGAGCAGATGACGAAGGCTCTCAACAGCAAGGAGGGGTCGCTCGGACTACTCATGCACGACAAGGCTCTCTACAACAACCTCAACAGCACCGTCAGCAATGCTGACTCGCTAATGATTGACCTCAAGGCGCATCCTAAGCGCTATGTGCATTTCTCTGTCTTCGGTAAGAAGGATAAGTAGGGTTGTACGGTTTTGCGGTTTTGCGGTTTTTGCGGTTTTTGCGGTTTTGCCGTTTTTGCGGTTTTGCGGTTTTTGCGGTTTTTGCGGTTTTTGCGGTTTTTGCGGTTTTTGCGATTTTGTGGTTATACGGTTTTTAAGGTTTAAGGTCAAGTGACAAAAGATACAAAGGCTCTCTGGGCTTCCTGCCAGAAATACTTTCAGGAGAATGTTGACGCTGCGGATTATGAGCGCCTCTTCTCTCATGTGATGTTGGAGACGTTCGTCGTCGCCAGCAATACACTTGTATTACAGGTTCCCAGTCCTTATATCAGCGAGGCGATAGAGAAGAAATACCTCCATCAGCTGAAGACCGCCATCTTCAATACCTTCGGCAAGATCAACCTCCAGTGGCACGACATCGTGGTAAAGGCTGACGATGACCACAAGAAGGACAAGGGTGTGCGCGTGGAGAGTGTCATACAGACTCAGGCAGAGGCTCCGGCTGCCTCTGCATTCGACTCGCAGCTGAACCCGCGACAGACCTTCCGCTCGTTCATCGAGGGCGACAGCAACAAACTCTCCATGTCTATCGGCCAGCGCATTGCGGAGCATCCTAACGGTTCGCAGTTCAACCCGATGTTCATCTATGGCCCTCCGGGATGCGGAAAGACGCACCTCGTCAATGCAATAGGCAACCGCTGCAAGGAGCTGTATCCGCAGAAGCGCATACTCTACGTCAGCGCAAGAGTCTTCCAGGTGCAGTTCACCAACGCCATGAAGAAGGGCCGTATCAACGACTTCATCCTCTTCTACCAGACCATTGACATGCTTATCGTCGATGATGTGCAGGAGTGGATGACGGCAACATCCACGCAGGACACCTTCTTCCATATCTTCAACCATCTCTTCAAGAACAACCGCCGCATCATTCTCGTCAGCGACCGCACGCCGGTAGAGCTGGAAGGAATGAACAAGCGTCTCGTGTCGCGCTTCTCATGCGGACTCCTTGCGGAGATGGAGAAGCCTAACTATCAGCTCTGTGTCGATATCCTGAAGAAAAAGATAGCACGCGATGACCTTCGTGTGCCACTCGATGTCATTCAGTATATAGCATCTGTTGCCGATGGTTCCATCCGTGAGCTTGAAGGAGTGGTCAACTCACTCATGGCATACAGTGTCGTCTATAACTGCAACATCGACATGAAGCTTGTGGAGAGAGTAGTGAAGCGTGCCGTGAAGACCGATGACACACCGCTCACCGTCGATGACATCCTCGACCGTGTATGCCGCCATTATGAGGTGACGCCGGATGCCGTGAAGGGTCGTTCACGTAAGCGCGAACTCGTCGTTCCGCGACAGCTCACCATGTTCCTCGCAAAGAAATACACCAACATACCTGCCACGCGTATCGGCAAGCTCATTGGTTCGCGTGACCACAGCACAGTGATACACAGCATTGAACAGATAGAACTGCATCTCAAATCCGACAAAGCCTTTGTAGCAACGGTTGAGAAGATAGAAAGTTCGCTAAAGGTAAAGGAGAATAAAAAAGCGTAGTTGTCCTATAAATCAGCAAGGATAACTACGCTTTTTGTATTATATTTCTGCATTACATTTCTGCATTATATCACTATAAGTAGTACGGCGGTGAAGTGTGCCATGGCTCCGAGGAGTACGAAGACGTGCCAGATGGGGTGGTAGTACTTACGGCTGTCGTGGGCGAAGAAGTATGTGCCGGCAGTGTAGAAGAGTCCTTCTGCGAAAAGGCAGAGTAGGGGAGCGAGTGACACCTTGCTCCATACCTCCGGCATGATAAGCACTACGCTCCAACCCATGAAGAGATAGAGTGCGAGGGATAGCTTCGGATATTTGCCCATGGCGAAGATCTTGTAGAACGTTCCGCCGATGACGGCAGCCCACTGCAGTCCGAAGACGAGCCAGCCAATCCATCCGCCTATGACGCCTACGCAGATTGGTGTGTATGAGCAGGCTATCATGACGTAGATGCTGATATGGTCGCACTTGCGGAGTATGCTGCGCGCGAAGCCTGGTCGCAGCCAGTGGTAGATGGTGCTAGAGAGGAACATGAGGAACATTCCGACGATGAAGAAGATGACGCCGAATGCCATCTGCCATCCACGTTCTACGGCTGGCCACACCATCCAGATGCATGACAGTGCGAAGACGGCACCGGTGAGGTGCGTCCACGTGCTGCCGTTGTCGTAGGGGAGAGAAGCCCCCTCCAACCTCCCCGAGGGGAGGCTTTCTTTCATCTGCTTTTGTTGTTTATTATAATCCATGAGAATCACTCATTAGGTAATTGGAGTTTTCCCCCACGGGGGAATTAAAGGGGGGCTTCAATAATCCTTCTTATCTCTTCTGCAATGGCGGTGTACTCCTTGCTGCTGTCGGCGTTTACGACAGGGAGATACTCCAAGGTAATCTTGTTTGGAGTGATGTAGTGGCGACCGCGTGGCAGTGCGTCGTATGCACCGCTGATGCGAACCGGCAGAACAGGTACGCCGAGTTCTTTTGCAAGGATGGCGAAGGTCTTCTTGAAGGCTATGGTCTTGCCCGTATGACTGCGTGAGCCTTCTGGGAAGATGACGATGTTCTTGCCCTGCTTCAGCACCTGTGCCATCTTCATGATGGAGTTCTTGAGGTTACGACGCTCCATGAGGATGATGTTATGGTTGTTGGCAAGGGTTCGGAGGAGTCCGTTGTTGACGTGCTCCTCTGTGACGTAGAAGTAGCAGTCTCTGAGTATGTCTGTAGGTACTCCTGCCATGACGAGTGGTCCGTCCATGTAGCTCTGGTGGTTTGGTGCCATGATGAACGGTCCCTTCGTTGGGATGTTCTCCGTTCCCTTGATGCTGAGGCGGTTGTAAAGTCTGAAGAATGCCTTGAAGAGCTTCACTGTCATGACGTATGTGAATGCGGCATGTGGGAGACGGAGGGTCTCGGAAGACTGGTTGAGAACCTTGTTCCAGTCCACGTGCTCCACCTCCATTCTTGTGTGTGACGTTGAGATATATTCCGCCATCGCCTGAATGTTCTTGAACGATGCCATGCTCTCTGCATCAATCTTCGTGCCGAAGGTCTGCTCTATGAAGCCCTGCAGTCCTACCTTGTCGAGTGAATCGAATGCAAGGTCTGTTTCGATGTGGTCCGTAGCATGCACGTCGAGCTTCTTCTCTGTCTCGATATACTGCTTCAGTATGACGTATTCCTTGAATTTCGGTTCGTTGGCATCGGCCTTCTTCTGCGCTGTG
Source organism: uncultured Prevotellaceae bacterium (assembly GCA_945831805.1). Classification (GTDB taxonomy): domain Bacteria; phylum Bacteroidota; class Bacteroidia; order Bacteroidales; family Bacteroidaceae; genus Prevotella. Next base: position 26,494 of record CAMADY010000013.1, on the reverse strand, counting down.
GGAGCATTGTTCTTAAGGATATCCTTGAGATGGAAGCGCTTGAGCTTGTCGAGCTTGGTGCGTGGGAGGTCACCGCGATATACTCTGATGCGCATTATCTTCTTGTAGTTCTCGACGGTGAGGTTGTAAGGCTCCACGACTTCGCGCTTGAGCTTCTCCTCTATCTCCTCGTCGCTGAGGCTCTGTGCGAGCTGTTCCTGTGGCACGATGATGGCGCAGAGCATGTCGCCGTCCTGTGTTACGGCAGCCTCCTTCACCATCTTGTCGTACTTCTCCAACTTGAACTCTATCTCGTTAGGCTGCACGTTCTTACCGTTTGAGAGGACAATGATCTCCTTCAGACGTCCGGTGATGATGACGCGTCCCTTCTCATCGAAGCGTGCGAGGTCTCCGGTGTGGACAAATCCGTTATTGTCTATAACGGCAGCCGTTTCTTCCGGACGGTTGTAGTAGCCCTGCATTACGTTAGGCCCCTTGGCGCACAGCTCGCCCTCGAATCCTCCTACGGCAGATCCCATGGTAGGGAGAATAGTGTTTCCGGTAGCAGGATCGATAATCTTACACTCTACGGAAGGCAGAGGAAGTCCCACGCAGCCCGGTATGATGTCGCCCGGACGTGTGAAAGAGATGATAGGTGCCGTCTCCGTCATGCCGTAACCCTCCAGCACCTCCAGTCCGAGTGTGCGGAGTCCCTCGCCGATTTCCTTGTCGAGTGCAGCACCACCGCTGACGCAGTAGTCGAGGTGTCCGCCCATCTTCTTGCGTATAGATGCGAAGACGGTGCGTGAGAGTGCCGGGCTGTCGATAGCCTTGCATATATTAAATAAGGTACGTGTTACGAAGCTTGCGTCAATCTTCTTCTTTATTCCGGTGTAGAGCGTCTGCCATAGACGTGGCACACCAATCATGACGCCTATCTTTCCGCGACAGAGCGTCTGCATGATATCCGGTCCTGTCATGGTAGGACAGATGGCAATGCCACCGCCCTTGATGATAGGAATGATGATTGTTCCCATGAGAGGGAGTATATGGTGTACTGGAAGGAGCACGAGTACACGTCGCTTGTCTGTGAGGATAGGTACTTCTTCGCTCACACCTGCCATGTTTGCTGCGAGGTTGTCATAGGAGAGCATCACGCCCTTCGGCGAACCCGTAGTGCCGGAGGTGTAGATGATGACGGCTGTCTCCGTGCCGGACATGCTGGTCTTGCCTTGCCAAGGGGAAAGGATGGCGGAAACACCGCCGTCAATGTTGCTACTGATAGCTTGGTTTGCAGAAATACCGCCATCAACATTGTCGTTGATAGCCTGATTATCGAGGATGAGGACCTTTGGCGTTACGCCTGTTCCTTCCATTGCCTCCATTACGATGTCGTGCCTTGAGGATGAGGTCCATACGGACTCTGGACGGCAGTCGTTGATGATGTAGCGCAGGTCTTCCACCGTTGACGTAGCATCAGCGGGTACTGCGATGCCGCCGCTGTACCATACAGAGAAGAAGGCATACACCCACTCCTCGCGGTTCTCACTGAAGATGATTGTTTTTTCGCCAGCCTTTACGCCCATTCGTTTGGCATAATCGACGATTTTCTCTAACATTTCAGCATAGCTGACTTCTCTCTCTCCGGCAATGATAGCCGTTTTCTTGTAGTCTTTTATCATTATCTCTGTGCACTTTTTCTATTGTCCAATATTTCCAATAACACGATTTATTATTGTCCAATATTTCCAATAGTACAACTATTTTTCTTATAATCGGGTGCAAAGTTACTACTTTTCTATCATTCCACCAAATTTTTCCTGCGTTTTTTACTTTTTACGCTTATAACTTCTCGCGATAGTATTGGCAAAGGCCTGCACCTGTCGCTGTGCATTCTGCTGTGCAAGAGTCAGGTTCTCCTTGGAGAGGCAGCGCTTCTTCATTGCCTCCTTGGCACGCACGGCAAGCTGTTGGCGGTCAGCGTTGGTCCATTTTCCCTTCTCTATGAACGACTTGGTACGAGCTTCGTCGAGGAAGTTCTCGTCGAGGAGCGTTACCTCCGGCAGCTCTATGCGCAGCGAGTCGCCCTCTTGGTGTATCCATTCGTCGGTACACTGGCTGAAGTCGATACCTATGCGTAGCGTACCATAATATATACGTATGAGCTCATCGTCAGAGAAGATACCCTTGCGGATGGTGTCCTGCATCTCTTCGTCGGAGATGGAGAGGAACTCCCACTGCCCAATCTCGCGTATCTGGCTTACGACGGACGGTGTCTCGTCGATGCCCTCGCTCGTGGTGAGGACCAGTGAAGACTGGCTTGCCTTGCGTATGAAGATACCTATGATAACTACCATCACGAGCAATGTCACCGAGATGAGTATGATGGAGAGCTTTGTGCTCATGCGGTTCATGCTGTCTAGTTTCTTGAGTCCATAATCCATGTGATGCCTCCTTTCTCCTTTCCGGGTTCAATGAATGTGATGATGATGTCCTCCTGCTTGAATCCCATCATCGTGATGACGGGAATTATCTGCGTTGCAGCACTGCGGCGTGCCGTCTGTAGTATGCCGAGGCGCGGTACATCGTCGATGATAGCCTGGCGGCCTTGCTGCTCGTAGCTTGACAGTTCCTCGTCGGAGAAGTTGCTGCGGAGCAGTGATACCTGCTGGCGTATGCCCTCATGATTGATAGATGTTGATGTAAGAACGACGTGCGGCTGTGGCAGTACCACCTCAATCTTGTCGCCATCGCGATGTATGTTCTCCTCGCGGAACTCGCTAAAGTCTATGTATGCCTTCAGTGTCGCATCGAGGGGGATTGCCACCTTGCGGTCGCCCGTAGGCAGCGTGAGGTCTATCTTCTTGCCGAGGATGTTGCCGCGGATCTGCTGCTTGTCGCTGTGAGTCACTATCTTATGCACCTTATACTCTGCAGTGTAAAGCTTCGAGCACTCCTGTATCTGCTGCACCATCATCGGTATGGTGTCGATATGCGCTACCTCCTGCGGCTGCTGTCTGTCGCCCTTGCATCCGGTCAGTGTGCAGAGGCACATCAATAGTGTTGTTGTAAGGGTTAATAGGTATTTCATAGTTTACTTCTTTATCAGTTCGTCGTAAGGCACGTGCAGTGCTACGATCTTGCCGTCCTTCAGTTTTATGTTGTCAGGGAGGTTGTTGATGCCGAGAGTCTTGAGCAATGGGGAGTCCCACATCATAGTGTCGCAGATAGTTGTTAGATTCTCCGCTGCATTCTGTTTCATCATCTTGCGGCAATCCTTGACGCTCGGGTCAAGACAGATGGTCAGCACGTTGTCAAGTTTCAGGGAGTCCGGAGAGTTTTCCTGCTTGCTGGCAAGCATCCTGAGAATGTTGAGGCTCTCGTAGTTCCATGATGCCCAGACGCATATTGCCACCCTGCCTTTCATCAGTTGTCCGTTGAGAACGGGCTTGCCGTCGATGTCTTTCGCAGAGAACCTTGGCAGTTTGTCTCCAATCTGCAGCTGTTCTGTATTGTTTATCAGGGCGGCCATCTTCGATACCTGGATGTTGTTGTCTGTTGCTTCCAACATCGTCTTTAGCATTTTCTTTGCCTTCTTGAAGTCAGGCTTCTGACACAGGATGAAGAATTGTCTCAGCAACCATCGTGACGCTGGCGATGCAGGGTGGTCGTTGATGAAGAGTTCTGCATGTTTCTGCATCTCGACAGGTGAGAGGGAGTTGGAGTTCTTGCGCCATTCCGTAAACTCCTTGTTGGCGTTGGTTCCCGTTATTTCTATCTCCTTGAGGTGTGCAGCATTTGCCTCTATGCTGATGCTGGCACCCGGTTCAACGAAGACGGGAGCCTCGGCATAGTTAGGAAAGACAATGACGAGCGTTCCCTCCGTGGCAATCTCTTTCTCGTATGTAAAGCGTCCGCCCTTCACCTGTATGGTGTCGATGCCGTCGATGACTCCATCGGGGCTATATACGTAAAAGTTCGCCTGATTCATGTTCAGGAAGCGTGCGTCGATAACGACGTTCTTTCCTGATGATGAACACGCACTGTTGAAAATCAAAATAGCCACAGCAATTATTGTTGCCATGGCTATTCGCTTAATGCTCAATGTTTTTTTCATTGTATCTTGTTTTGGGATGGACTTGCAATGCCCATCGTCTTTTGTGCCGCGAGCGGGACTCGAACCCGCACGACCGTTTCGGGTCAAGGGATTTTAAGTCCCTCGTGTCTACCAATTCCACCATTGCGGCAGCCGTATGGATGGTTTTTGTAAACCGAGTGCAAAGGTAGTGATAATTCGTGAAACAAACAAATTATTTACATTATTTAACTATAAAAAAACCGTTCTCTAAAATTAACGGAATTGTTAAAATGCGTTGCGAAATAATTTGAAAAATGTTAAAAAGGTGATTTGATATAAGTTGAAATGTTAACAAATAGTAGTTTTTCTTATGTATATCTTGTGTAATTGAATATTTTTTTTTACCTTTGCAGACGATTTTGTAACAATAACGAAGCAGACGTTGTTTTTCAGAATTCATTTTGTGATGAAACAATTACAGCGGAACTTCGCATAAAAAGGAGATACTAACCAATGGCTCTTAAAAAAATACATTACATTATAACTATAATCATGCTTGTGCTTGTCTCGTCAGCGGCAAAGGCGCAGGATGTCCTTGCTAAGATGGCACCAGTTGACAAGCGAATGAGAACCCTCGACACCCTCGCTCTGCGTTCTGCTCGCGAACGTGAAGAGGAAATGACTCCTGCAGCAGCTCTTTACGAAGATTGGAACAATACGTTTGCCCACAAGGCAACGGAGCTTCCTGACTCTTTCCGCATAAACCTCAAGCACTTCTGCATGCCAACAGAAAGTCGCGTCGTTACATCTAATTTCGGTGCACGTTGGGGTAGGGCACACAAAGGTATTGACCTTAAGGTATATGTAGGCGATACTATCCGTGCTGCATTCTCTGGCAAGGTGCGTATGGTGAAGTATGAGGCTGCCGGCTACGGCAAGTACGTCGTAATACGCCATAACAACGGACTTGAGACAATCTACGGACACATGAGCGCATGGCTCGTTGAAGAGGATCAGGTGGTAAAGGCTGGACAGCCTATCGGACTGGGTGGTAACACCGGACGAAGCACTGGTTCGCACCTTCATTTTGAGACACGTCTCTGCGGTGTTGCCATGAACCCTGCAATACTCTTTGACTTCCGCAATCAGGACGTTGTTGCTGACTACTACATGTTCCATAAGGACACCTTCGAGAAGGAGTCTGCGCTGGCTAATGAGCTTCGCGGCAAGATTGGCAACGGTGGATACGTAGCATCAGATGTACGTGGCGAGACAATCCCTGGCGGTGGCACAGTAAGAGAGAAGCCTGCACGTGAGTCTAAGGCTCAGAAGAGCAAGGGCAGCGAGATCCGCTATCATAAGGTATCTGCCGGAGAGACTCTCTACAGCATCTCACGCCGTCGCGGTATCTCTGTTGACGAGCTCTGCAAGCTCAATCACCTTACACGTGATGTCAAGGTACGTGTAGGTCAGCTCCTCCGCTATTCATAAGCAATGAGCGGATGATGCAAGCATCGTGGTTTGGTCGTATGACTGGACTTAGATTGCAGAAAACCGAAAAGAATCTCCTTTCATAATCAAAAAACATAACTTTGCTAGGCCTGCTGAGACGTGAGTCCCGGTAGGTCTTTTTTTCTGTGCCGGTCTGTATGGCGAGGAACAAAAAAAGGAGGAAGACAATCAGCTTTGTCTTCCTCCTTTCTCTATTGGGATATGCTGTCTTACAGCTCCACTATGCGTGAGCCGTCGGGTTGCGGCGTGATGGTGACCTTTACGACATCCTCTGGCAGGGCTTCCTCAATGAGTTCCGGCCACTCCATGAAGCATAGGTTGCCACTGTAGAAATAGTCGTCGGCACCCATGTCATAGACCTCCTCCTGCTTCTTGATGCGGTAGAAGTCGAAGTGGTAGATGGTCTCGCCCCACTGCTGTATGCTCTCCTCGTGGTCCGGAGAGATGGTGTATTCGTTGACGATGGCGAAGGTAGGCGATGTAATGACGTCCTCTACGCCGAGTTCCTCGCAGATAGCCTTAATGAAGGTTGTCTTGCCAGCACCCATGGGTGCATAGAAGGCGAAGCATGTGCCACGCTCCTTGATAGCTTCGAGGAACTGCTTCGCAGACTCCTGTATCGTTTCTGTATCCTTAATTGTAATCTTCATCTTAATCTATTTTCGTAATTAAAACTCCCTCCCTTTAACGGGAGGGTTGGGGTGGGTCTTATTTTTTTCTTCCCTTCATTGAAATAAGCGGAATGATCATCTCCTCCATGGAAATGCCACCGTGCTGGAAAGTGTCCTTGTAGTACTGCACGTAGTAGTTGTAGTTGTTTGGATATGCGAAGAAGTCGTTGCCGGTGCAGAAGACGTACTTCGTCGAGATGTTCGGCGCTGGCAGCTGCACCGCCTTAGGGTTCGTTATCTCGAATACATCCTTCGACTGATGGTTGAGGTTCTTGCCCAATTTGTAGCGAAGGTTGGTGTTGGTATTCTTGTCACCGATTATCTTCACCGGCTTGTCGCAGCGTATTGAGCCGTGGTCTGTGGTGAGGATGATGTGGTAGTCCGTCTGCGCCAGGCGTTCGAAGAGCTCTCGCAGCACGCTGTGGCGGAACCATGACAGCGTGATGCTGCGGTATGCAGCCTCGTCGTGCGCCAGTTCACGCACCATCTTCGACTCCGTACGGGCGTGGGAGAGCATGTCGATGAAGTTAATGACGACGACGTTGAGGTCGTTCTTCTGCAGCTGCTTGAACTGCTGCAAGAGCTTGTCGGCGCCCTGCGAATCGTTGATCTTGTGGTATGAGAACGACTCCCTGCGGCGATAGCGCTCCAGCTGAGTCTGGATGAGCGGCGATTCGTTGAGGTTCTTGCCCTCTTCCTCGTCTTCGTCAACCCACAGCTCTGGGAACATCTCCGCTATCTGCTGCGGCATGAGGCCGGAGAAGATGGCGTTGCGAGCATACTGCGTCGCCGTAGGAAGGATGGACATGTAGAGGTTCTCGTCGATGTCGAACATGTCGCCAATCTCCTCTGCCAGCACGCGCCACTGATCGTAGCGGAAGTTGTCGATGACGATGAGGAACACCTTCTCTTCGTTGCTCAGTTCCGGGAACACTACATCGGGGAATACGCGGTTGGACATCAGCGGACGATTGTCCGACTTCTGCCCCGGCGTAACCCAGTCAAGATAGTTCTTCTTGATGAACTTCGTGAAGCCGTTGTTGGCATCTTCCTTCTGCATGCGCAGCATCTCCGTCATGCTTGAGCCCGTAGCGGCAAGCTCCAGCTCCCAGCGTACGAGACGCTTATAGACTTCAGCCCAGTCCTCGAAGGTGCGGCACTCGCTGATCTGCATCGAGATGTCCTGGAAAGACTGCTGATAGCCCTGCTGCGTCACCTCCGTGACAATCTCCTTCTGGTGCACATGCTTTTTCAGCGTGAGAAGTATCTGCATGGGGTTGACCGGCTTTATGAGGTAGTCGGCAATCTTTGAGCCGATAGCCTGGTCCATGATGTCCTCCTCCTCCGACTTCGTCACCATAACGACAGGTGTCTGCGGCTGCACCTCCTTGATGCGCTGCAGAGTCTCAAGTCCAGTGAGTCCCGGCATCATCTCATCCAGCAGCACAAGGTCGAAGGTGTGCTGCTGACATTGTTCTATTGCGTCGAGGCCGTTGTTGACGATTATTACGTCGTAGCCTTTCTTCTCAAGAAAAAGTATGTGGGCGTGGAGATGTTCTATCTCGTCGTCAACCCATAGTATGCGTACGTTCATTTCTAAATTACTTTTTACCTATTCCTTATAACTTTAACCCCGACATCCTTGATGCCTTGGATGACTTCTCGCTTCATGTGCTGTGCAACGACGATGCGGAGGGAGTCGCCCTGTTTGAGTTGCATTGTGTGGAGAGGTATCTCCTGCGTGTAGAGCACCGTGCCATTACCATCGGGCTGTCCGTCGGGCTCCTTGATGCGGATGTTTAGCCATCGTGAGGTCGTGATGCTTCCAGGCAGCGGAGTCTGCTTCGTCACCACGCAGAGGTTCTGGAATGGATAGTCGGCACTGGCGCGCAGACATAGGTACGTAGTGTATGTACCATCCTCCCTTACGGTGTCGGTGACGAAGGTGATGGAGTCCCTTGCGTCCCATCCTTCCTGTGCTGTATGCTGGAACTGATGGTACACAATGCTGTTGTCGCAAGATATAAAGAGGCATACTGCCACCAGCAGGATGACGATATGCCTGTTTATTGTAGTGCTCATAGGTTGCGGTTTTGCGGTTGTCCGGTTTTGCGGTTTTGCGGTTTTGCGGTTTTGCGGTTTTGCGGTTTTGCGGTTGTCCGGTTTTGCGGTTATTCGCCCTTTGCCTTGTCGCCACCACCGTTATTGTTATTGTGCTGCGGACGTGGCTTGTTCTTTTTTTTCTTCTTTTTCTTTGCCTTATCGAAGCGTGTGAGGTCAGCGCCATCGAGCAGATCCTTAGGCCTCTCTGGCTCGCGCTGCTTGCCGTCCTCCTGCAGTGAGAGAGGCTTCTTGCCCTCCTTGTTCATGGCAATCACCTCGTGGGCACGTGCAGCAGAGATGGTTTCAAGGTTCGATGCCATGCGCTTGTCGGTAGAGTAGGTGACGAGTCCTGCCAGTATGTCCTGCTTGAAGAAGTAGTAGTCGTTGTCGAGGGTCTGCAGTATGATGTCGCGCTGCGGTATCTTCTTGCCTGCCTCCATGTAGCAGTCCACCTCATAGTTGAGGCAGCACTTCAGCTTGGCGCACATGCCAGCGAGCTTCTGCGGATTAGGCGAGATGTCCTGTATGCGTGCTGCGTTGGTGCCTACGCTTGAGAACGACTTCATCCATGTAGCGCAGCAGAGCTCTCGTCCGCAAGGACCTGTACCTCCGATGCGTCCCGCCTCCTGTCGCGCACCGATCTGCTTCATCTCGATTCGCACGTGGAAGGTGTCTGCCAGCACCTTGATGAGCTGTCGGAAATCGACGCGCTCGTCGGCGATATAGTAGAAGATAGCCTTGTTGCCATCGCCCTGATACTCCACATCGCCGATCTTCATCTGCAGACCGAGGTCCTTGGCAATCTGTCGGCTCTCAATCATCGTTGCCTCCTCACGGCTCTTTGCCTCGCGATAGCGGTCCATGTCGGTGTCCTTCGCAAAGCGATAGACACGTCTGATGTCGTCGGCTGACTTGAGGTTTGCCTTCTTTATCTGAAGCGTCACGAGGCGTCCTGTCAGTGAAACGACACCGATGTCGTGACCAGGGTTAGCCTCCACAGCAACCCAGTCGCCCTTCTTCAGGTCGAGGCCGTTGACATTATGGAAATACGCCTTGCGAGTATTCTTGAACTGCACCTCCACGAGGTCCGTGCTCTCCGCATTTCCCGGTACGTCGGCAAGCCAGTCGTAGGTGTTCAGCTGGTGGTCACTGCGCGAAACACCTCTTGCACAAAGTCCCCTTGCACACTGCGGTGCCATGGTGAACTTCATGTTTGCCCACTCATCGGCAGGAGCCGTCTGCGGTGCCTGCGACTGAGCCGTCTCTGCTGGTGCAGCCATTGTTGTGTCCTGTTTCTTTATTTCGTCCATAAATAAACTTTCATATTTCAATTCTCAATTACAAGTCGGAGTGTTCCCGACTTGTGTCTATGTCGTATGTAGCAGTACCGCTACCTTCATCGTTATGTCGAAGAACACCATCTTTGAGTTGGCGTTCTGTCCTATATCTCTCATCGCCGTCTGGTAGAGTTCCTGGAATCCGAGGATGTTGCCTTCGTTGACAAATCTCGCGAACTTCTTGCAGAACTCCGCCTCCTCCTTCGTCATGTACTGCAGTTCCTCTATGTGGAAGTTATACATGAACGCCTCGCGGGCCATGCGGAGGAAGTATGTCAGCATGCGTCGCTGCTCCTCTCGTCCCATCGCCGCTACATTCTCGCTCCAGCGTTTCAGGTCCTTCACGTCGCGCATGTATGCCTTTCGCATCAGCGTCACGAAGTAGTCGAAGAACAGACGGTTCTCGTTGCCCGTGTTCAGTTCCTCAAGAGCTGCCAGCCAGTTGCCGTTAGCCAGGCGCGCTATCCTCTGCGCATCGTCCGCCGGGAGCATCCTACGCTCTATCAGGGCGTTGTACATCGAGTCGCTGTCTATCGGCCTTACATCGAAGCGCTGCACACGTGAGCGTATGGTGTCGAGCAACTTCTCCGGCTCGCGGCACACCATGATGAAGATCGTCTGCGCAGGCGGTTCCTCAATGAGCTTCAGCATCTTGTTGGCACATTCGAGGTTCATACGCTCCGGCAGCCAGATGATGCTTACCTTCCATCCGCCCTGGTTGGACTTCATCGTGAGGCGTTTGATGAGTTCGTTGGCCTCACCGACGGTTATCACCGCCTGCTGGTTCTCCGCCTTCATCATCTCCATCCACTGCGCAAGCGAGAAGTAGGGATCAACGTCTTCGCCCTTTGGAGCATTGACGGGTGTCAGCATCTCGTACCAGTCCTCAATGAAGTCGTCGCTGATGGGTTTGTATTCTCCGTTCCATTTCTTCAGCTTTATCGTAGGGAAGGAGAAATGCAGGTCTGGATGCTTCACCCCCTGCACCTTGAAGTCGCCCTTGTTGAGCAGATAGGTGGCGAGGGCTATTGCCAGCGCCATCTTTCCAGCACCGTCAGGACCGCACAGCATCATAGCGTGTGGCAACCGATTCTCGTCTGCCAGCACCCTCAGGCGTTCCGCCATCTCGCTCTGTCCTATGATGTCGTTGAAGTTCATTACGTTAATCTATGTTATATGCCTCACGTACAACCTCATTCAGCTCCTCGTATTTAGCATCAAACAGTTCATCATCATTATTATCTTTAGCTGCCATCAATTCGTCGGCAAGAGTAGCCAGCAACTCAGGCAATTTGCGTGGAATAGGCAGGAGTTTGAAGTTGTCCCATATCAGCTGGCAACCATTCTGAATCATCGGACACAGCTCATTCATCAGCCACCATGCCACCTTTGAGTTCAGCAGAGCCAACAGTGCTTTATCATCTTTCTGGATAAACCATACGGAGTTATTGCAGAAGGTGTGCTCCTTATTATATATAAAGCAAGGCTTTGTCGGCATCACCTGATACATTATCTTAGGCTTGCAGAATTCTTCGTAGTATGTGCAGGCACGCAACTCCCACCAATAGTCGCCCTTGTGCGAATCCGATCTTTTCTTTCCATCGCCCTCAAATTCTTCCATGTGCGAGGCTATTGATGGATAATTAGAACGCACCCACTCCCAAGCTTCTTTTTCTGAAGGCTTCGGAGCGTCCTCAGGGATTCCCATTCCTTTCTTGGTAAATCCCTTTGGAAGGAATACGAGATATTGATCCACAGTTGGTTTCTGGAAGGCAATCATTCCCTTGCCTCTAAGCATTGGGCGCAAGATGTCCTTAGCAGAGTCATCTGCTTCTATCAATTGTTCTTTCTTTTCTTCCGAGATGACAAAGGCATCCGTAAGACCTGTTATCAATCCAATGTTGGCTTGTCCACAACAATAATCCTCCAAAGAACTATTATTCTTTTGGATTTCCTTGAGCAACCTATTCTTTTTGACAGACGATGTCACCCATATACTCTCGTTGAAATCATCCCTTGAGAATGTTTCAAACGCTTCCTCTGCCTTTGCTTTCAATTCATCCTTCTTGAAAATAGGTACGTTGGCTATTCTCAATTTATCAGAAGCATCTTGGTTTATGATGTTCACGATGCATGTATATGTCGTTGCCTCTGGGAATATCTGATGATCTTTGAAATCAACAAGTTCCGTAAGGTCCTTATTTGACAACAAATGTCTGAGTCCCCTTCCGGCGCCTATCTTCATCCATTTATTTGGTATGATGAACGACAAACGTCCTTTCTCTTTAAGCAGCGACAATGCACGTTCTACAAAAAGTATATACAGGTCACCCTTGGAATCGTAGGTAGAATACACATTATCGTGGGTATCTACCATTCTCTGATAGATTCCAGAGAGGTCTTTCTGATTTCCGAGACTCACATACGGTGGGTTGCCAATGATGACATCGAATCCTTTGAACACGCCTTTGTCTGACAAGACCTCTGGGAACTCTATCATCCATTCCAAAGCTTCCGCATAGTGACTCTCTCCAACGATCTTCTTGCGACTTTTCTTCTGTCCAAACAAGTCCTGCTGATAGCCCGATGCCTCAAACGAGAGTTTAAAGTCTTCTATCTCCTTGCGGATGTCTGCCTTGCGCACCTTGTCGCTGCAGTTCTTGAACTCTGCAACATTGTCGAAGTATTTCTTCAAGGATTCCTCTGTCAGCATCTCGCTTGAGATGCTTTTGCCACTGCGCACAGGGAACTTGGAGAGCAATGAGTTTCCGTGCTTTATGTTGATGTCTATGTTCGGAAGTGTCTGAAGATGACGCACGCCATTGTCGTTATAGTAGTATGCATTCTTCAGCAACTCAATCCACAGACGCAGACGACAGATGTCAACACTCTTTGGGTTGAGGTCAACACCAAAAAGACAGTTTTCTATTATAGTGCGCTTCTCTTCAAAGAGTGCACGCTGGATTGTTTGACTTTCTACAGAAGAAGGTCTATATTTGAATTGTTTGTTATCTTCATCAAGAAGGACAAGTTCATCACTTTCGACATGTATCTTATATTCCTTAATTCTGTTTGGAACCTCTGTATGATCCTGTAGTATCCTTAATTCAGCCTTAACCAATATAAGTTCGTTTAATGCAGATACAAGGAAATGACCACTACCCACAGCAGGATCGCATATCTTGATTTGATTGACAATGTCATTTGCCTCACAGCGAACATCCCTGTTACCGTAATCTATACATTCCTTCAATTCCTCAAAGTCCTTGCACTGCCATCCCTTCACCTCGTTGAACTTATCAACGACAGCCTTTCGGATAACATCGTGACACATATACTCTGTCACGTATCCAGGAGTAAAGAATGCGCCGTCCTTATATCCGTTGATCTTCTCGAAGATAAGACCGAGCACCGAGGCACTGATGATGGTGTCAGCCTCTTTCGTTTCAAGGCTGTCAGCACCATAGTTATATGATGCAAGGAATCGGAAGAGATAGTCCAGTGACGATATTTCATCCTTCGGTTTCTTTCCGTTTATGAGAACCACCGTCTGCGGATACACCTTCATCCCTCTCGTGCAGATAGCATTGATGGAGAAGTACTTCTTCTCAGACTCAGAGAGTTCAAAGAGCGAGCTGTTGAGATATGGCACATCACCGAACAGTTCGTTCATCTTATCCGTACGTTCATTGTATGGCTTTGCAAGAATGCGCATGCACAGCTCATAGAAAGCGCAGTAGTCTGGAATGCGCTCGGAGGTCATAAGCTGTTTCTTGTAACCCATATCCTGAAGTTGTGCTTCTAGGAGTTTCAGGAACAGGAATCTGTTAATCCATTCGATGACAAGTCCTAGTGCAATCTCAAACTTCTCATCCTCCTTCTTGATGCCGTAGTCTTCCAGTTTCTGCATTGCCTGCTCCAGCATAGAGAAATACTGTTGCTGCGATGCTGGCAGACGCTTGATCTTGAGCAAACCGCTGTTCTTGTCTTTCTCCTCATGCAGTCCGAGGATATACAGCAGCTCGTTGTAGAACCTGCGATTGATGGTGTTGTGGTCTGCAATGAACGGCAACTGCAACAGGTGAACAGGCGACAGCACCTTATACACTCCACGCAGCGCCTTGTCTTCAGCAATATCCTCATCGTCAAGGCGATTCTCAAACCTGCTTATGTCGAAGTACGTGAAAACAAGCTCCTCCTGGACTTCCTCTACCTTAGGCTTGATGAGTTTCTGGTAGATGTCCGGACGATTGTATTCATGTGATTTCTCCATGTCCATCACCTGCTTCACGAACTTTCTGTCCCTTATGAACGAATCCAGGAACACCTTTTTGTCGAAGATGAACCAGCGGTAACCATCCGTTATGATGAGATTCTTTATGTTGTAGTTCTTTTTAGCCTCCTCTTCAAGTATGTAGTACAGCACCAGTTCATGGAGTGCCTTTCTGTTGATGTTGTCAACCAATACCATCTCCGAGACATTGTTGACGTGCTTCGCCTCTATCAGCACAACGGGTACGCTGGTGCGGCTGCGTTCCGTTGCATAGATGGCATAATCCGCATCATCGGCAGAGTTGATGGCATTCGTACCATTGTAGAAAGACTCCTTCAGGAAGTTGTGTATGAAGAGTTTGTTGTGATTCTCGTCCTGACTCTTGTCGTAGCTCTCAAAGAATTTCCTCATGGCAGCAATGAAGTTACGCATAGCGTCATCGCTAACGTAACTCCTCATATAGGCCTTATAAACAGCCTGTATTGGTGTGAGAAAATTCTTTTCTGTCATATCCTTGTGCTATAAAATATGTGCAAAGTTACAAAAAAAATCTGTAATACGTAAGTTTTTTAATTATTTTTTGCTTATTATTGCCTATGATTACGCTTTTTGGTATTCTGCAGGCACCGTACCGCATTATCGCTACCGTGCATTAGACCTGAGCTCCAAGGTCTGCACATCGCGTTTCGTAGGAACGCCGTATTGCTTTTGTCTGTATCCGTCCATGTTTATGTAACGTGTATATTTCATACGTTTATATAACGCATGAAAGACGTTTTTATTTTTCAGCCCAGAATTCTCAGAATGACAGAAAAGAGTTGATTTTTGTGTCATTTTGATATTTTGAAAATGTTGAGGTTGCAGAGCGTTTTAGAATGAGGATATGAAGAAAAGAGCCTCAAAAGTGGGTCATAATCGAGCGAAATTTGGGATTCCGTCACAAAAGCTATGCTTTGACACTGCAAAAGCATAGCTTTCAGGAGGTGAAAAGATAGCTTTCGCAACGTAATTTGATAGCTTTGCTGGGCAAAAACTATGCTTTGACGATGCAGGGGTTATTATTTTTCATGAAGGCAAAAACGAAGCATTTTACAAAACGCTGAAAACCAGCCATTTGTAAAAATCGCAAAAATGGCGTATTTGCGGCCAACTTTCTTGTTGATTGCAAATACGCCAAGGAAACAGCGGTACGAAAAATCAATGTGTCACGATTATGACTGAATTTGTAGCATTGTGTTATAGTTGCGTTTCGCGGGCAGATACCACTTATTCCTGAACCACATTAGGCACAGTACAGGTCTCAACCGGAGATTCAGCATTTCCTCGCTCTGTCTCTCCCATCAATACAGCAAGTTCGCGCGTCTTTATAGGAATATTCTTAATGGCGTTAACAAGGTCTATATGCATAAGAGTATATAGTTTTTGGTACAGTAAAGTTGTAATCAATGATGTTTCTGTTCGGAAAACAACACTGCAAAGATACAGACAAATTCTGATTCCAACAAATATTTTGAGGAAAATCTTACGCGTAAGGTCAAAAAAAACACTGTAAAATTGTCAGAAATCTTGTAATTTACAGTGAAATAGAACTGACAGCTATACTTTTTTGCCACAATGACGGCTAATTGTCTTAGATTTTGCACATATTTTGACCACAAATGCAAGATTTGCCTCAAAAAAAAATAACAAATGCAGGGTTGGTTTCGTCCGTTATAGATTACTCATACAGATAGAACATACGCTCCATCATCTGCCATTTCTCATCGCTGGTAGCATCGGCAGAGCATCCCTGAAACTGACTGACAAAGGCTTCCCACTCTGCCTGTCGTGGCAAGGTGGCTAGACGCGCCATTGCTGTATCCCAGTCGAAGTCCAATGGAGCATCGACTATCATGACAAGCATGTTGCCAAGGATGTAGATCTCCATCTCCAGAATACCCACCTCGCGTATTCCGTCACGTATTTCTTTCCAGCTGTATTCCTTTGAGTGCCACTTGATGTACTCCCTGCGAGCTTCTTCGTTTGACCTGAGCTCCAGGGTCTGCACATAGCGTTTCGTAGGGACGCCGTATTGCTTTTGTCCGTACCCGTCCATGTTTATGTAACGTATGAGAAATTTTACAATAGATTGTTAAGTGCAAAGTACTTCCAAAGTGGCGCTGCCATCATAGCCTGATGGAACTCATCGTTCTTCAGCATACGCATCACCTCGTCTCGTTCAAGAAGCACAATCTTTATGTCTTCCGACTCTTCAAGATGCTGTGTTGATACTGGCTCAACGCCTACGGCAACGAATGTATGGCAATAGTTCGTACATGCCCCGGCATTAGGACTGATAGTCATCAACTTAGACCACTCACCACCTGCGTAACCTGTCTCTTCATACAGCTCACGCTTTGCAGCTTCCATAGGGTCTTCGCCTTCCTCTACGCAACCTGCAGGAATCTCTATGCCAGTCAGATGCTGAGCATGGCGATACTGACGTTCCATCAGGAACTTGCCATCTTTCGTTATGGCAATGACATTACAGAACTCAGGGTATTCCAAAACATAGAAATCCTCTATCTCTGCACCTGTCGGCAACTTTACATGCTCACGTCTTGCCGTCAGCCAGGGTCTCTTATATAGGTATTCGCTTTCGAGCACTTCCCATTCCATTGGGTCTTTCAGTTCTTTCATATTCTCTTAATTTCGTAGTTCATTTACTGATTCTCTTGATTTATCAGCTTCACCACATCCGCTTCACCAGAATTTACCATAGAAATAGCTGTCATCTCTGCTTCTTGTGGTGATGTAGCAGATATTTGTAGAACCTGGATCTCACCATAGTCAGTAGTTATTTGTACATCATAAATTTCCATATCGGCTACAAAGTTACCAATTATTTCCTGATTTCCACCCACTCCACCCCTCCATTTTCGTTGAATTATGTTAAAAACATCATTTTTCAGCACATTATACCCCCGAAGTTAGCATTATTTGCCGAAAAATGATTAACTTTGCAGCAAAGGCTGCGACTCTCTGCTGCACTCGGCATAGCCCCAAGCTAACTTGGCTCTGCGCTCATTTGTACGAGAGTTGCACACAAAGAGCACGATAAACTCAAAATCAGAAAAGACAACATAACGCCAAACTCAATATGCAGACCCCTGGATTATACATAAACCCATTGACCGATTACGGCTTCAAAACTGTATTCGGTGATGAGGAGATAATGCGCGAGTTTCTCAACGACTTGCTCAAACCAGCATCTCCAATCTGCCATGTAATCTTCCTGAACAAGGACGTACAACCGGAGAATGAGGCTCTGCGAGGCATCGTGTACGACATGCGTTGTCAGACAGAGGATGGTAAGGAAATAATCGTGGAAATGCAGAATCGTGGTCAGGCATTCTTCAACGACCGTATTCTCTACTATCTTGCACATTCTATTTCTCCACAAGGTTATAAGGGCAAGTTAGGGTCGGAAAGTGCAGAAGGGGATAAAATTCGCGAATCGTGGAATTTTGACCTGAAGCCTGTGTATGGAATCTTCTTCCTGAACTTTCCCTTGAAGGGTTTCCAACCAAGATTGATTCGAACCGTTCGTTTTATTGTTGAGGAAACAAGCGAGGTGTTCAACGACAAGGTGCGGGCATACACCATCGAACTCCCTTGCATGAAGGGAATGCGTGAACAGGATTGCAAGGATGCATTAGATTATTGGTCATACAACTTATATAATATGGAGACTATGAATACTCAACTTTCATTTACGGACCAGAAGCCTATCTTCATGAAGATGGCCGAGATAGCAAGTTACCCGAATATGAATCCGGAGCAGCAGCGCATTTACATGGATAGCCTCAACAACTATCGTACGGTTATGGCAGCCAAGGAGTATGATTTTGGACGAGGCATGGAGAAGGGTATCGAGAAGGAAAAGAACTCGAATGCGAAATCCATGAAGGCTTTGGGATTGGATTTTGCCATTATCTCCCAAGTTACAGGTTTAAGCATCGACGAAATAAATGCCTTGTAAAGCAGTATTTACGTATTGTGTATGCTACTAAATATACAAATAACATAAAGTCAAACAAATAAATTCAAACAGAGAAGTCTTTGCCACGGCATTGACGCTACGAAACAGAAATAACAATTAGCAATCATGAGGACGGTGCACTATAGTGCAGCCACTTCACCAACGTATTAATTGAAACATTATTTATTAATCACGAAGGTAGGCAACCGTCCGACACATAAATATACTTGAGCTTTCGCTCTTGTTCTCTTCTCTGAAAAACGACCAAATTTCAACGCGAGAACGAGTGGCGGTGGGTTCACGTTCCGATTGGGGCGTGGACTTCTCCGTACTTATCTGCGTTAAAGGTTACTTGGTCGTGCCACAGAGAAGGATAAGCGTCGGGAAGTTCGCGCTCCTTCACTTATTTTTAAATAATGAAAAAGATAATACTTGCATTATTTGCATTTTTACTGTATGTAATCCGAGTTTTGCAGCTGTTTATACTATTGATAGTACAAACAGCTGCAAAACTCGGATCAACTAGTAATTATGGACCAAGAAAAAGAGTCGAATATTACGCCGATTGCAGCTTTTGTCATGGTACAGGAAGGTGTAAGACGTGTAGTGGTAACGGCTATTATCCTTATTCTTTTGGTTCTGGCTACATAAATTGTCCTAATTGTAAGAATCCAGGAAATAATAGTCGTCGAGGCAATGGCGTATGTGCACATTGTCAGAACGGAAAAGTAAAGAAGCATCGCTACGAATAGTACACCTAAAATTTCCTCATCCTGTTATATTGAATATCCATCCGCAAACATCAGTTCTTCGGCTTGACGCCTGACCAACGGGAAGAATTACTACGAGTTTCCTACAACTCCGAGCTCCGCTTGCGCCTAAGCTTCGCGAAGAATCAGATGTTTGCGGATATTATTTGTGCTGTTTGAATCCGGAGTGTTTGGTGCAAAGAGTGGCAGTTAAGTCCCAATTATACCTCTTCCTGAGTTAAATTTGTATAAAAAGAAGGCTTGTTCACAAACTTGTGGTTCACAAACTTGTGAACAAGCTGTTTTTTTATTAACTTTGCACCCATTATGAGTAAGACATTTATCTATGGTAAGATGGTGGAAGGTGATAATTTCACTGACCGCGTAAAAGAGACAAGACGTTTGAAAGCAAACTTCGAAGAGGGTATAAACACTATCGTTATCTCACCTCGACGTATAGGCAAGTCATCCTTGATAAAACGCGTCAAGGATAGTATTGACAATCCAATGATTAAGGTCGTTATGATGGATATCTATGACTGCCGTTCAGAATACGACTTCCTGAACAGATTTGCTGCTGTACTGATGAAAGAGGCTGCTGGTAGGATGGAACGGGTTTTGGATACGATTCAGAAGTTCCTGGTTCGGGTAGTGCCGAAAGTGTCATATAGTCCCGCTCCATTGATGGACTATAGTATATCATTGGGCATAACGCCACAGAATTATAGTCCGGAAGAGATCCTCGCCCTGCCTGAAATCATTGCAAGAGAGCAGGGGGTGCAGATCGTTGTATGTATAGATGAGTTCCAACAGGTAGGAGAATTTCCTGACAGTATTACGGTACAGAAACGCATGCGTGGAGTTTGGCAACGCCAACAGGATGTGTCCTACTGTATGTACGGCAGTAAGAAGCATATGATGACAAAGATTTTCCAAAACAAACGTATGCCGTTCTATCAGTTTGGTGAGATAACATATCTGGACAAGATACCTCGTGAAGATTGGGTGAACTATATTGTAGGCCGATTCTCTACAAAGGGCAAAACCATATCCGATTATTTTGCAGGGAAAATATGTGATGCAGTGGATGGCTATTCATCATACGTGCAGCAGTTGGCATGGGACGTAATGCAAGAAACAGAATCTGAGGTTACAGAAGAAAGCTTCGCAAACGGAATGGAAGCATTGCTCGACCAGAATGCTGGATTGTTTACCAACCAAACCGAAACGCTGACAAGCTACCAGATGAACCTGTTGCGTGCCATTTGTTCCGGCATTCATGATGAATATACATCCAAGGCTGTCACTGATGTTTATAATTTGGGAACAAAGTCGAATATAGTAAGGATAAAGACCAGTCTTGCGGAAAAAGAAATTATAGATGTGGTCAAGGGCAAATCTTATATTTCAGATCCTGTATTTGAATTATGGTTCAGAAGGGAGTATCTATAAACCGTTCCTAATCTTCTCTTCTGTTACAATCATCCGCAAACATCAGTTATTCAATGAGTTTACGACAACTCGAAGAATCTGATGTTTGCGGATGATGGTTTTTATTCATATCAACTTATACTATCAGTTGAAGTAGCAGATGTCTATTACTTGGGAAGCGAGAACTGCTTTACGAAGTTCCAGATTTCCTTGCGGTTGTGCCATGATGGGAAGTGATCGCCCTGAGGATAGGTGAAGAGCTCGATGACGTGTCCGTCAGCATTTGTCCATACCTCCTTGGTGCCTACATAGTCACCTTCGCGAGACTGGTAGCCTTCGGTCTTGGTGTAGGTCTGGGTAGTGCCCTCACCATTCTTCTTGGCAACCTTACCCACATAATCGTAGAGGTCGAAGCGGTCAAGTGGGAATACGCTGTCGTGAGTCGATTGATGATGTATGATGTTGACCTTCTTGGTGAGATCTGCCCACGGTTCGTAGTGGAAGAGGAATCCGCTTGTCGGGGCGAAGCATGCCACCTTGTCGGCAAAGCGCTCCAGACCTCGGTAGATGAGCATCGACCCCATGGAGAATCCCGACCAGTAGATGCGTCGCTTGTTGATCTTGTAACGATTATACATTTCCTCCATGGTCTTCTCTACAAAGTTGAGATCCTTGTCGCCACGTACATCCCATGTGTTGCCATCGCTGCGCAGATATGCCACAACAAACTTTGCCGTATCAATCATCTCGTAGATTTTGTCGTTCTCGTACTGATACTCTGGGTTCTGGTTCATGCCATGTGTGATGATGAAAAGAGGCATTTTCTTCTTCATCTTGTCGGGAGTAAACACTATCATGTTTCTCGACTTGCCATCCACATCAATGTCGATGCTCTCCTTCTTGAATGCCAAGGCATTGGCTGAACTCATCGCCATCATGACTATCGCCACCATGACGGAAAGGAATACTTGCTGTTTCTTCATTTTTGTTATTTTATTTTATTTTGGTTGTTACTCACTTTTACTTCCCTCGCTGACCGTGCGCCTGCTGCGCAGACACGCACTGCTCAGTCAGTGAGCCCGCCTTTGGCGCTTTCACGAGCTCCTGAATGATGCGGATGTTGGCATCCCTGAGGTTTTCGGATGCAGTGGCGAGGTTGCGCTGGAACGCCTCGATGTCCTCATCCTCTGCATCGCGGAGGTTTGTGACTGCCTTCACGAGCATCACGGGAACGCGGAACAGGGAGCATGTGAACGCTACCGCAGCACCCTCCATCTCCTTCAATCTGCCGCCATGCTCGTCGATGATAGCCTCCTCCTCTGCCGTCATGTCGAACGATGAACCCGTCGTCACCTTTGCCATCGGCATGTCGAGATGCGTGGCAAGTTCCGCAGCACCCTCCCAGACACTGTAGTTGCCGATTCCCTGCGTATGCCACTCGTTATCGCCCGGCACGCGGCGGTCGTGGAACATGGCGCCATTGGCGATATACACCCTACCGACCTCCATGCCGTAACGCTGCCATCCGCCGCATGTGCCACTGCTGATGACGATGTCGGGACGGAGCTGCTGTATAGCCGCCATGGTGGTGATGGCTGCCGGTTCGCATCCTATGAGATCCGCCCCATGCTGCTCTCCGTTGAGGACTACGAACAGTTCTGCGTCCTCCACCTTTCCGCTATACAGCATGCAGGGCAATGGTGCGAAGAATCCCTCCTGCTTCACCAATCCGTAGTGCTCCACAAATGGCTTTGCCTCTGCGCGCATCGCCACGATATAACATATTCTCTTCATGATAATCTTGTTTTCGTCTCTACGGAAATGCCGCAAAGAGCCTGACAGTTTCTTAATAATGAAAGGAGAATGAAAGGCATACTGTGCCCCTCATTCTCCTTATTATAATTACAGACCAAGTATTACTTCTTTACGAGAGCCATTGTGTCAGAAGCGATCATCAGCTCCTCGTCGGTTGGGATAACGACAACCTTTACCTTTGAGTCAGGAGTAGAGATGACAGCCTCCTCGCCACGGATGGTAGCGTTCTTCTCGTTGTCGAGCTTGATGCCCATGAACTCCATGTCCTTGCAGACAGCCTCACGCATAGATGTCTGGTTCTCACCAACACCTGCGGTGAACACGAGGACATCGCAACCACCCATAGCGGCAGCGTAGGCACCGATGTACTTCTTGATGCGATAGAAGTAAGACTGCTGTGCAATAACAGCCTTCTCTTCGCCAGCCTTTGCAGCGTTCTCGACGTCGCGCATGTCGGTGTAGCCACAGAGACCTGCAACACCGGACTTCTTGTTGAGGAGGTTAGAGATGCCGTCAGCGTCGAGGCCGAGCTTCTTCTGGATGAAGGTAACAGCACCGCCGTCGATATCGCCGGAACGAGTACCCATCATGACGCCCTCAAGTGGTGTGAGACCCATTGTGGTGTCCTGACACTTGCCATCAACGACAGCAGCGAGAGAACCACCGTTACCGATGTGAGCCGTAATCATCTTGCAGCCCTCCTGTGGTATGCCGAGGAACTCGCAGGCGCGCTTGCTTACATAGCGGTGAGATGTTCCGTGGAAGCCGTAGCGGCGAACGCCGTACTTCTCGTAGAGCTCGTAAGGAACAGCATACATATATGCCTTTGCTGGCATTGTCTGGTGGAATGCAGTATCGAACACACCTACCTGTGGAAGACCAGGCATGAGTTCCTTAACGGCATTGACACCCTTCATGTTTGCTGGGTTGTGCAGTGGAGCGAGGTCGCTGACAGCCTCGAAGGCAGCCTCTACCTCAGGAGTGATGATTACAGACTCAGCGAACTTCTCGCCGCCGTGTACCATACGGTGACCTACTGCGTCAATCTCGTCAAGTGACTTGATAACACCGATCTCTGGGTCAGTGAGGAGAGAGAAGATGAACTTCACGCCCTCAGTGTGCTCAGGGATGTCATGCATAATCTGCTTCTTCTCGCCGTTAGCGAGCTTTACCTTTACGAATGCGTTGTCGAGACCTACACGCTCTGCACCACCAGAGGTCATGACAGAGTTGTCGTCCATATTGTACAATGCGTACTTGATGCTTGATGAACCGCAGTTCAGAACTAAGATTTTCATATTCTTTTTCTTTTTTAAAGTTTACTTCTTTGCGTCCATTGCCTGGCAGGCGGTGATGGCAACGAGGTTTACGATGTCTTCTACGGAGCAGCCGCGTGAGAGGTCGTTTACTGGGCGTGCGATACCCTGGAGGATTGGGCCGAGAGCCTGTGCACCAGCGAGACGCTGAACGAGCTTGTAGCCGATGTTACCAACCTCGAGGTTAGGGAATACGAGGACGTTTGCCTTACCAGCAATCTCAGAGCCTGGAGCCTTCTTGCTGCCAACAGCAGGAACGAGGGCTGCGTCAGCCTGCAGTTCACCGTCAACCTTCAGAGTTGGGTCGAGCTCCTTGGCAACCTTTGTAGCCTCTACCACCTTGTCAACAACCTCGTGTGAAGCACTGCCCTTTGTAGAGAAAGAACACATTGCTACGCGTGGCTCAGCGAAGCCTGCAACAGACTTAGCTGTCTGTGCAGCACATACTGCAATCTGACCGAGCTGGTTAGCGTCTGGCATTGGAGTAACAGCAACGTCAGCGAAAACAAGGACACCGTTCTCACCATACTCTGGCTTGTCTGTGATCATGAGCATTGCGCCAGATACGCAAGAGATGCCAGGAGCAGTCTTGATGATCTGGAGAGCAGGACGGAGAGTGTCGCCTGTTGTTGAGAGAGCACCAGAGATCTGACCGTCAGCACCCTCTGTCTTGATGATGAGGCATCCGAGGTAGAGTGGGTTCTTAACGAGCTCACGAGCCTTCTCTATTGTCATGCCCTTCTTCTCGCGAAGCTTCTGGAGGAGCTGTGCGAGCTCTTCTGACTTCTCATAGTTTTCTGGGTCGATGAGAGTTGCCTTACCGATATTCTGGAGGTTGTGCTCCTTTGCGAGGGCCTCTACCTTTGCTGGGTTACCGATGAGGATGAGGTCAGCAATCTCCTGCTCCAGTACCTTGTCTGCTGCGATAAGGGTACGCTCCTCTTCTGCCTCTGGGAGTACGATGCGCTGCTTGTTAGCCTTTGCGCGTGCTACAATCTGATCAATTAAGCTCATAGTTTTGAAAATTTTAAGAGTTTGTTATTTTGTTGTTATAATGTTGTCACTATTACAGCTCCTCGGTGAGGATGGCTTCGAGGTTTTCTGCCGATAGGCGCAGCCTGAACTGTCCCTTCATGGCAGCAGAGATGCGGCCTGTCTCCTCAGAAACGACAATGGCGATGGCGTCGGAAGCCTGCGAGATGCCCATGGCGGCACGGTGACGCAGTCCCAGTTCTCGCGGAATGTCGAGGTCGTGGCTTACTGGAAGTATGCATCCGGCAGCCTTGATGCGCTTGTTCGAGATTATCATGGCACCGTCGTGGAGCGGTGAGTTCTTGAAGAAGATGTTCTCGATGAGGCGTTGGTTGATGTTCGCATCAACGGTGTCGCCCGTCTCCACGATGTCCGTCAGCGGCGTGCCACGCTCTATGACGATGAGTGCGCCGCACTTCGTTCGTGCCATGTTGATGCACGCCATGACGATAGGCATGATGGCAGCGCGGTTCATCTGTCCCTCCTTCTCCTCGTTCTTCTTTGCGAAGAGCTTTAGTATGAAGTGCGCCTTACGCTGTTCGCCGAGGTTATAGAGGAACTTCTTTATCTCCTCCTGGAAGAGAACGATGATTGCTATGGCGCCGACACCCACGAACTTGTCGAAGATGGCACCCGTCAGTCGCATTTCGAGCACTCTGGAGACGAAGAGCCACACCATGATGAACGAGAGGATGCCGATGAACACGTTCAGTGTTCTCGATTCTCTCATGAACCGATAGGTGTAGTAGAGCAGTATTGCGACGAGCAATATGTCTATGGCGTCTTTTATTCCGAAGCTCAGGAACATTCTTTTTTCTCTTGGATTATACCATGCAGAAGCATCGCATGGAACATGCCCGGGAACTTATTACTTGTTAATAGTTACTTATTACTTTAAACACCTTGATGGTGTTCACCGCCTCTTTCACGTCGTGGACACGTAGTATTGTGGCGCCCTGCTGCAGTGCTACGAGGTTTACGAGCATCGTGCCGTCGAGGGCTTCGCGGTCGTTGGCCTTGCAGTCGAAGAGGTGCCGTACCATGCGCTTGCGGCTCACACCTGCTAGGATTGGTAGGGTGGGGAAGTGCCTCTTCAGCTCCTGCTGCTGTCGCAGTACGGCGTAGTTCCCTTCTATCACCTCCTTGCCGAAGCCGTAGCCCGGGTCGAGTATTATATCGTTCACGCCCAGCCTCTGCAACTCTGCCACTTCCCTCTCGAAGCATTCTATCATCGTCGCCATGTCCGGCTGCACCGACATGAGGATGTACGGAACGCCGAGCCTTGCCACTTCCTCGAAGATGCCCGGGTATTTGCCCTCGGAGACGTCGTTGATGATGTCGGCATGATACTGCTCCACCGCCATCCTTGCCACCGAAGGGCGGAAGGTATCTATGCTGATGGGGAAGTCGGGGTATTCTCTGCGGACGATGCTCAGTGCGTGTTCCATGCGCCGCAGCTCCTCTTCCTCAGACACCTCGGCAGCTCCCGGTCTCGTGCTGAATGCTCCAATATCGATAATGGCTCCCCCTTCCTCAACAATCTGCCTTGCACGGAGGAGTATCTCCTCGTCCGTCTGCTTGCGGCTTCCGTCAAAGAATGAGTCGGGCGTACAGTTCAGTATGCCCATCACTATCGGTTCGTTGTAGTTTAACATAGTCGCTTTTTAGGTCCACGAGTGTGGTTTTTAGTATTTCACACGGCAAAAGTAACAAAAAAATCGCACTTACACAAACATTTTTAATAATTTATTATTTCTTTTGGACTATTTCTCAAAAAAAATCATTATTTTTGCATCCGAAAGCGGATATCGCATTCTCCTTTCACTATAAATCAATAACAAAACAAACATAAGAATCCGTATGAAAACATTTTTCAATGCAAAAGACCTCGGCGACCTCAACGCTGCTCTTGCTGAGGCACAGTTGGTAAAGAAAGACCGTTATGCCTTCCAGCATCTCGGCAAGAACAAGACCCTGCTGATGGTATTCTTCAATAACTCCCTCCGCACACGCCTCTCAACCCAGAAGGCAGCGATGAACCTCGGCATGAACGTCATCGTGCTCGATGTCAACGCCGGTGCATGGAAGCTGGAGACGGAGCGTGGCGTCATCATGGACGGCGACAAGTCGGAGCATCTGCTTGAGGCTATCCCTGTCATGGGCAGCTACTGCGACCT
>CAMADY010000012.1 GCA_945831805.1 uncultured Prevotellaceae bacterium | reverse complement strand
TTTTGGCTACTCCGAAGTTCTTTACTTCACGCAGCTTGCCGCTGCTCTTGTCCATAACGATGATACTGACATGGCCACTACGGTGTTTCTTCCTATGTACAAACATGGTGCAAAGGTACTAAAAATATGCCATGCGCCACCCATTTCGAGAAATTATTTTTCAGAATTGCCTAAAAATCAGTACTTAACAGTTTGTGACAAGAATAGGTGTCAAAGTCAGGAAAAACATGAGGATATGTCAAAAGTCAAGACAGCATGCAAATTTCGCTCTCCGGGTACCGTCCATTTCGGTGTTACGGTACAGATGATTAGCGTTGTTGGATTTTTCATTTCACTTTGATGGTACCGCCTGGTACCGCAGCGTTGTTTATCATTTTTCATCCACGGTTATTTCGGTCGTATGGTACCGTATCGTAAACAAGTCTTCGAGAGCCCGTTTCGGTGTTGTGGTACCGAGCAGAGTCCATAGCATCAAGGCGAATCGAAAATACCATGAAAAACACTCGGGGGAAGGCGTCGCCTCGGGGGCAGACAGCCCCCGTTGAGACAGTGGACGATGATTCATTGATGTAGTTCTTGACAGTTGGTTATATTGTAGTTATGGCAGCAATGCCTGATAGTATTAACATCAATATTTACCAGTAACACAAGTAAACTATGTTACGAATCAAACAAATCCTGCAATTGCTGATGGGAGGAGTATCGCAGAAACGGATATGCTCCGATGTCCATTGCAGCAAGCGTATGGTGTCCGCAGTCAACAAGACTGCCATGGGCACAGGTCGTGGCATTGAGGAGTTGCTATTGCTCCCTGATGCCGAGTTCAAATCCATCTTCATGCCGGAAGACACACCTCGGACGGAGGATGTCCGTAAGGCGGCATTAGCTCGCATGATGCCCGAGATCATGAAGCGTCTCGCCCGGAAGCATGCTCACATGCAGTTTGTATATGAGGACTACTACAGGAAGGAGTGTCCCGATGGCTATGGTTACACCCAGTTCTGTAAGTATGTCGGAGAGTATCGCGACAAGCATGATGTCTCTTACCGTAATGTCTATGAGCCAGGTGAGCAGATGCAGATAGACTTTGCCGGAGATCCTCTTTACATCAAGGACTACCGTACTAAGCAGCCACAGAAGCTGACCGTACTCGTATGTGTGATGCCTTACAGCAATCTTCCGTTTATGATGGCTCTGCCTAAGGCTACTACCGACTGGTTCTTCCATGGTCTGAACAAGGCTCTTGAGTTTATGGGAGCACTGCCAAAGGAGGCTAAGAGCGACAACATGAGACAGTGGGTGGCTAAGTCCGACCGTTACAGCCTTACCTTCTCTGAGGCAAGCGTAGAATGGGCACTCTACTATGGTATAGAGCCTACAGCATGCAGGGTACGCAAGCCACGTGACAAGGGACCTGTCGAGGGTGCAGTAAACCACCTCTACAACTACGTCTATGCTCGTATTGAGGGAGAGACGTACTACAGTCTCAATGCAATAAACTCTCGCATATGGGAGCTCCTGGACGAGTACTGTTCACTGCCTTACAAGGGTAGCACCAGATGGGAGATCTTCAACAAGTACGAGAAACCGAACATGCGTCCATTGCCGGATGCAATGTATCGTTTCCGCTTGCGCAAGGAGGTAAAACTTGGCTCCACCTATCACATTTGCATAGGCTCTGAGCATCACTTCTACAGTGCTCCACATACATATATCGGCCAGAAGATCAAGGTCTTGTGGGATGCCGAGTTTGTAGAGATATACTCTGGCGACCAGCTTCTGTTCTGCCATGACCGTAGCATGGTGGCATACGGCTACTCCACGGAGAAGATACACATGCCGGAGAGTCACAAGGCATACGAGCACAGCAAGGAGATGAATGCTGCCAAGCTCATTGACTGGGGCACATCCATCGGGCCTTCAGTCAGATGGGCAATAGAAACCGTACTCCGAAGCACCACATTCCCTCAGCAAGCCTATGGACGATGCACTGGCATACTGTCACTTGCAAGGACTTACAGTCGCTCCAGACTCGAAACGGCTTGCAGTATGCTGATGGAGCAGAGTGTCAGTGTGACGTATTCTGCCTTGCGCAACATCCTAAGGAACAACCGTGATCTGCTTGAAGACGGTAACGGTACAATATCCCGCATACCTTACAATGAGAACGTGCGTGGTGCATCAAATTATACATCAGTCACAAAGGACGGAAAGGAGGGCAAGGATGGACAGTAATATCCTGACGGAGCAGCTCAGGTCGCTCAAGCTGCCTGGTATGGCAGAAGCCGTTGGGGATATGCTGCTGATGCCATCACATCTGCGCCCAAGTCTGGAAGCTGCCGTTTCCAAGATGATAGAGACTGAGATTGCTGCACGTGACGATAGTCGTACGGCGCGGCTGCTCAAAGCCGCCAAACTGCGCATAAAGGCTTTGTTGGAGGATGTCAAGTGTTCTACGGCTCGTAATCTTACGAAAGAGCAATTGGGAGCGGTTGCCGACTGTGGTTTCATCCGTCGTGGCGAGAATCTGCTCATTACAGGTCTTACGGGAACGGGCAAGACTTTTTTCGCATGTGCCATAGGGCATCAGGCGTGTACGCTGGGGCTGAAGACGCTTTATCTCAGTATGAACCACTTCATTGACCAACTGAAACAGGCGCGTCTGGATGGCACATTTGAAAGCTTGCTTGCCAAGCTCAACAAGAACGATGTCATCATACTCGACGACTTTGGCTTGCATACGATGGACAGCAACACTCGCATAGGACTGCTCACTCTTCTAGAGGACCGCTATGAGAGAAAGTCTGTCATCATCACCTCACAACTGCCGTTGGACAAGTGGTATGAATACATTGCGGAGGCAACTCTTGCTGATGCAATAATGGACAGACTTATCAACTCGTCACATCATATTGCACTTGACGGACCATCACTCCGTCAGCGCAGAAAGTAACTTTTGAGGACATCGGGAGGTGCTTCTTCATCAACGTTACAACACCGTAATGCGACATCGGTGATGGAGCACCTCTTAACAGCGCTCATTTCACTCGCTTGGTACCAGTACCACCGCTCCGAAATGGACGGTACCATCAAAGTGAGACGCACGGTACCACGAGAGTGAAATTGCGGTACCCGGAGAGCGAAATCCTCATCAAAGCTATGCCGAGTGCCGCAAATCAATGACAGAGCAAATACATATGTTTGTTTCATTTGAATTATAGTTAATCTTCCTTAAATGTTTAGTACATTAAACAAAAATCATGCATATTTGTTTTATGCATTAAACAAATATTAGTATATTTGCAGTCAAATCAATGTTATAGACAATGGAAAAGATAATAAATCGCCAACGACATGCAGAAGCTGTCAACCATGCTTGAGGTGTCACGTGTAACTCTTCTGGGATATTTCCAGCATCTCGCAAAAGCAAAGATCCTGAACCTTCTGTATAGTAGTGAGATGAATATCAAGAAACTGCAGAAGCCAGACAAGATTTTCGTTGAGAATCCAAATATCATGGATGCCATGACCCTCAATACTGTCAATGAGGGCACCAAACGTGAATGTTTCATCGTAAACCAGCTGCGTCAGAGTCATCGTGTGGAATATACCAAACGTGGAGATTTCATTGTCGATGGATGTTATACGATTGAAGTTGGAGGTAAAAGTAAAGATGGCAAACAGGTCGCAGGTGTAGATGATGCTTTCATTGCAGCCGATGATATAGAGTATGCCTACGGCAACAAGATACCACTATGGGCATTCGGATTTCTGTATTAAATAGGGTCTGCTGAATTAACCACGAATTATCATGAATTTTTCATGGAACAATTTTATCTTTTTTTCTTGAAGAAATCCTGCATTAGCGTGCGGCATTCCTCTTCGAGTACTCCATCAACGACCTCGGTGCGCGGATGTAGTGCCGCAGGTGCTATCTTACGGTAGCCCCGCTTCTCGTCCGGCGCACCATAAACGATACGCGATATCTGCGACCATCCGAGAGCTCCTGCGCACATTGGGCAAGGCTCTACGGTGACATAGAGAGTACAGTCGTTGAGATATTTTCCACCCAATGCATTGGCAGCAGCCGTTATAGCCTGCATCTCGGCATGTGCAGTGACATCGTGGAGCGTCTCGGTAAGGTTATGCGCCCTCGCAATGGTCCTGCCACGGCACACTATGACGGCCCCGATAGGAATCTCGTCCTCGGTGGCAGCCATTGAAGCCTCGTCAATGGCCTTGAGCATGTATTGTTCGTCGGGTGTCAAGAGAGTGGAGAGTGAAAAGGGAAGAGTGAAGAGTGAAAAGGGAAGAGTGTGTATTCGACTCGTTGTTGACTGTTAACTATTAAGCACTTCTTCTACGTGAGGATGCTTACTTCTTCTGCGTGAGGATGCTTACTATGATGTAAGCGAGAATAATAATGGAGAAGCCTGACCAGCAGAGGTTTAGGGATTCGGTGATGATGCCGCCAGCTATTGTTGCAATAAGGGCAACGGCAGAGAAGATGACGAAGCAGTACTTTATCTCGTTGCCGGCAAAGCCCCACTGCTTGAACTTCAGTGCGAACATCGGTATCTCAGCAATCAGGAGCCATGAGCTCAGCACTATACCTATTATAATAGCAGGCATGAACCACGAGGTCTGCTCCAGATACTGTCCGAATCCGACGATGAGCGACCCCCAGAAGAGTGCGTTGGCAGGCGTAGGGAGTCCGATGAATGACGTTGTCTGACGCGTGTCGAGATTGAACTTCGCAAGTCGCACGGCAGAGAACGCCGCCACGATGAATGCGAGGTATGGTATGACACAGCGCAG
Organism: uncultured Prevotellaceae bacterium; assembly: GCA_945831805.1. Taxonomy (GTDB): domain Bacteria; phylum Bacteroidota; class Bacteroidia; order Bacteroidales; family Bacteroidaceae; genus Prevotella. Next base: position 40,821 of record CAMADY010000012.1, on the reverse strand, counting down.
TGGCTCAAGGAATCCGGGATAATCTACCACCTGCAGTTCATAGAAGATGATGCTGGCAGGTGCCATGCCGAATGTGACATCATCGGCCAGAGAGTCCAGTTCCTTGCCTATCTCGCTCGAAACGTGTAGCAGACGTGCCGACATGCCGTCGAAGAAGTCGAAGACGGCACCAAGTATGATAAACAACAGTGCCATCTGAGGATTTCCGCAGATGGCGTTGTATGTGGCGATGCAACCACAGATGAGGTTGCAGCACGTAATGGTATTTGGAATATGCTTTTTCATAATTTATTCATACTACCACTAAACAACCAAACATCCTACTTCATCACACCGATGATAGTCTGGTTGCCAGTCGTAGCCTGGTTCATCGTAACCTTTATCTCCGTGCCGAGAGGCAGGAACAGATCCACACGAGAGCCGAACTTGATGAATCCCATGTGCTCATCGATATAGCAGTCCTCACCCTCCTTGGCGTATGTCTTGATGCGTCGAGCCATTGCTCCTGCCACCTGTCGGCAGAGAACCTCGCTACCTTCCGGAGTCTCAATGATAACGTCGGTCATCTCGTTCTCCTCCGATGCCTTTGGCAGCCATGCCTTATGGAAAGCTCCATTCTGATGCTTCACCATCTTTACCTTTCCGTCAACCGGGAACCAGTTGGCATGAACATTGAAGAGGCTCATGAAGATACTTACCATGATACGCTTCTCGTGGAAATACTTCGTCTCCTCAACCTCCTCGACGACAACGATGCGTCCATCAGCCGGTGCAACAACAATATTCTCCGTCTCGTCCGTACCGAAGAGGCGTATAGGGCAACGGAAGAAATTGAGCACGATGCACCATACGGTTCCGAAGACAGCAGCAAAGAAATAGAAAGGAATGTGCGAGTCAAAGGAACGCCACAGTATGACACCGATGGCAATCAGTATCATGGCACTGTAAATAAGTGTATCAGTTCCTTCGTGATGTATGCGTATTTTCTTAAGTTTCTTTATTCTTTTTCCCATTGTTTAGTTTTGCAGGTGATTGGTCTTTAAGAGTATCGAAAAGCGTTGTTGACCTATGGACACAATTACTTTACGTTGCAAAGTTACGCTTTTTTCCTAAATTATGCAAATAAATAATGTTGAAACTGCAATTTTATCGTCTTTTTCTTGGAGAAATGACTAAATATCGGATTTTTTTTGTAATTTCGCATCTAAATTCACACTTACCTATGCAAGACTTTATACACCTGCACGTACATACTTATTACTCTATTCTCGACGGACAGAGTCCTGTCGGGAAGCTTGTTCAGAAGGCTATCGACAACGGCATGCGCGGCATGGCGATAACGGATCATGGCAACATGTTCGGCGTCAAGGAGCTCTTCGATGAATGCAACAAAGTGAACAAAGGCAGGAAGAAGGAAGGCCTTGAGCCCTTCAAGCCTATCTTCGGCTGCGAGATGTATGTGGCTCGCCGCGGCATGAAGAAGGTCGATGAGCCAAAGATAGACCGTGGCGGCTGGCACTTGATAGTGCTGGCGAAGAACCTCAACGGCTACAAGAACCTCATCAAGCTCGTCTCACGTTCGTGGGTCGATGGCTTCTACGGTCGTCCACGTACAGACCATGAAGACCTGGAGAAGTACCACGAGGACCTCATCGTCTGCTCCGCATGTATCGGTGGTGAGATTCCGAAAAAGATTCTCGCCGGCGATATGGAGGGTGCCCGCAAGGCTATCGAATGGCACAAGAACCTCTGGGGCGACGACTTCTATCTGGAGCTTCAGAGACACGAGGTGACAGACCCAAACCAGAGGGCTAACCGCGAGACGTTCCCCCTTCAGCAACAGGTTAACCGTGAGCTTATTGCACTGGCAAAGGAGTATAACATAAAGCTTGTCTGCACCAACGACGCGCACTTCGTGAACAAGGAGAATGCCGAGGCGCATGACCATCTGCTCTGCCTCTCTACCGGCAAGGACCTCGACGATCCGGAACGCATGCTCTACACGAAGCAGGAGTGGTTCAAGACGAAGGAAGAGATGAACGAGATCTTCGCCGACGTACCGGAGGCTCTCAGCAACACCTGCGAGATACTGGACAAGGTGGAGACCTACGACCTGGAGTCAGACCCTATCATGCCGTTCTTCCCTATTCCGGAGGCTTTCGGCAAGGAGGATCAGTGGCATGAGCGCTTCTCCGAGAACGACCTCTACAACGAGTTCACGTCTGACGAATACTGGAAGAACCAGCTGCCCGAGGAGGATGCCAAGAAGAAGATCAAGAAGCTCGGCGGCTACGAGAAGCTCTACCGCATCAAGTTCGAGGCAGACTATCTCGGAAAGCTTGCCTACGAGGGTGCTACCAACCGCTATACAGACACCTATACGGAGATACCCGACGGCAAGGCGCTGCAGCCTGACGAACTGTCGCAGTGGGCTATGGAGCACGGCATTCCAAAGGAGGTTGATGAGCGCGTGAGGTTCGAGCTCCACATCATGAAGACGATGGGATTCCCGGGCTACTTCCTCATCGTGTCAGACTTCATCAACTCCGCCCGTAAGGAACTTGGAGTATGGGTAGGACCGGGCCGTGGCTCCGCTGCAGGCTCCGTTGTAGCATACTGTCTGGGTATCACGAAGATAGACCCTCTGAAGTACGACCTCCTTTTCGAGCGTTTCCTTAATCCAGACCGTATCTCCCTCCCTGATATCGATACCGACTTCGACGATGACGGCCGAGGCAAGGTATTGCGCTGGGTAATGGATAAGTACGGCCATGAGAACTGTGCGCACATCATAACCTACGGCACGATGGCAGCGAAGAATGCCATCAAGGATGTAGCGCGAGTGGAGAAGGTGCCACTGCCTGTCGTCAACGGCTGGTGCAAGGCAATGCCCGACCGTCTGCCGGACGGCATGAAGTCAAAGCTCCCTAACTATCTTAAGAACGACTCTACCGGAAAGCCCGTCTGTCCGGAGCTTCAGCAGGCGGAGGCAAGTATCATTCCTGCGGAGGCAAACACCATCAAGTATGCGAAGATGCTTGAGGGAACGGTGCGAGGTACCGGTATCCACGCCTGCGGCTTCATCATCTGCCGCGACCCTATCAGCGAGCATGTGCCGGTGAGCACTGCCGACGACCCGGACTTCCCTGACGTGAAGACCGCCGTGACGCAGTATGACGGTCACGTCATTGAGTCAACAGGCCTCATCAAGATGGACTTCCTCGGACTGAAGACCCTCTCTGAGCAGAAGGAGTGCTGCAAGAACATCAAGATTACGCGGGGCATCGACATAGACCTTGACCACATCCCTATCGACGACGTCAAGACCTACGAACTCTATCAGCGCGGTCAGACCATCGGCACCTTCCAGTTTGAGTCGGCAGGTATGCAGAAGTACCTGCGCGAGCTGCACCCTACGGTCTTCGAGGACCTCATCGCCATGAACGCCCTGTACCGTCCGGGACCAATGGACTACATCCCATCGTTCATTGCCCGTAAGAACGGCCGTGAGCCTATCACGTACGACATCGACTGCATGGAGAAGTACCTCAAGGACACCTACGGCATCACGGTATATCAGGAGCAGGTGATGCTTCTCTCACGTCAGCTCGCCAACTTCACGCGAGGTGAGAGTGACGCCCTTCGTAAGGCTATGGGTAAGAAGAAGAAGGACATCGTTGATGCCATGAAGCCAAAGTTCATCGAGGGTGGCAAGAGCAACGGCCATGACCCTAAGGTGCTTGAGAAGATATGGGCCGACTGGGAGAAGTTCGCCTCCTACGCCTTCAACAAGTCGCATGCCGCATGCTACTCCTGGGTGGCATACCAGACGGCATACCTCAAGGCCAACTACCCAGCAGAGTTCATGGCAGCCCTGCTGACGCGCCGCCGTTCGGACATCAAGGAGATAACGAAGCTTATGGATGAGTGCAAGTCCATGGGCATCGCCACGCTGGGTCCTGACGTCAACGAGTCGTACGCTAACTTCGGTGTTAACAAGAAGGGTGAGATACGCTTCGGACTGGCAGCCATAAAGGGTATGTCGGAGGCTGCCACCATTGCTATAATAGAGGAACGCAAGAACGGTCCTTACAATACCATCTACGATTTGATGGAGCGTGTGCCATCGTCAGCCATGAACAAGAAGGCCCTTGAGTGCATGGCTCTCGCCGGAGCCCTCGACTGTTTCGGCATAGAGCGCGAGCAGTATCTGGCACCTATCGCAAACAACGATACGTTCATAGGTCAGCTATCTCGCTACGGCCAGCAGTATCAGACGATGAAGAGTGAGGCAAAGATGTCGCTCTTCGGTGACTTCGACGCGGTGGAGATCTCCAAGCCAAAGCCCCCGAAGGCCGAGAGCTGGAGTGCCATAGACAAGCTGAACCGCGAGCGCGACCTCGTGGGCATCTATCTCTCTGCACATCCGCTTGATGAATACTCGGTCGTGATGGAGTGTATGTGCAACACTACCTGCCAGGAGATAGCAAGGGATGCCGACCGTGAGGCTCTTGCAAAGCGTGACACGCTGACGCTCGGTGGCATCGTGACAGGTGTTACACCTCGCTTCACGAAGACTGGCAAGCCAATGGGCATCGTAACGCTGGAGGACTTCCATGGTCAGGGTGAGCTGGTGTTCTTCGATAAGGACTGGGTACGCTGGCAGGGAATGTTCACCCTCGGCAGTTCCGTATATGTAAGGATGAAGAGTCAGGAGAGATTCAAGGGTACGGGACAGTATTCCCTCAACGTCATCAGCGTCGATTTCCTGCACGATGTGGCGGAGCAGTCTATCTCAGAGCTTACCATACATATCAACATGGATGCATATATCAAGCCTGACGATGAGGATACCTACGGCGCATCCACCTCTGGCAATGACGCAGACGACCCTATAGCCGAGGCTATGGAGGATACCGAACACATTGTAGGTACGCTCTCAGACCTCGCGACAATAATAAAGGAGTCACCCGGCAACACACAGATTGTCTTCTCCATACGCGACTCAAGTATCAGCACTCTTCCTGTGCGCTTCTCTTCAAAGCTGCCAGGGGTAAAGATAAACCGTCGCCTCGTTGACTTCATAAAGTCCAGTAGCAATATGAGCTTCTCCATTTAGGGAAGCTCATATTGTTTTTAGGGATATAATGCCCTACTTATTAAACAGTTTCTGTTTTGATGGCTCTGATGCCCTACCTATTGAATAGTTTAAGGATACGCGAGATGGCTACCACAACAAATGTAGCAATGATAACCATGCAGGTCAGCGTAGGGTCGAGCTGCTCGATATTAAAGAAATTGTACGCTACGGAGACAATGAGCAGCTGACCAAGGAATATTATGGTGGCAATGAACCAGAAACTCTTCTCGCTCTTAGGATTGCTGAAGCAGAAAATAGACTTCTCCGACTTGAAATTCTTGGCAGCAAAGAGGTTCCAGAACTGCAGCAATATGAAGAACGTGAAGAATACGGCCTTCTCCGTTCCGTTCATCGAACCGAACACGCTCAGCAAGCCAAGCATCAGCAAGGTGAAATATACTCCCGTACCTATAAGGTCGATAGCCATCTTGCGGTCTATGATGTTCGTCCTGCGGTTGCGTGGCTGCTGGTTCATCACAGCCTCCTGAGGCGGCAACGACGCCAATGCCACAGCAGCGAAGGTGTCCATAATGAGGTTTACCCACAGCATCTGCGTTACGGTGAGTGGCGGATCGGTGGTCATGAAACTGCCCACCATCACCACAAGGCATGCCGTTAAATTGACGGTAAGCTGGAAGAGAATGAATCGCTGGATGTTGATATACAGCGAGCGGCCCCACATCACTGCCTTGGCGATGGAGGAGAAGGAGTTGTCGATGATAGTGATGTCGGAGGCTTCCTTCGCCACGCTCGTGCCGTCGCCCATCGATAGACCTACATCTGCGGTCTTGAGGGCTGGCGCATCGTTGGTGCCGTCGCCTGTTACAGCCACTACCTCACCCTGTTTCTGCAGTGCCTCGACAAGTCGGCGCTTGTCCATCGGACGTGCACGAGCTATGATGTCCGCCGCTGCCAGTTCGGCCGTTTCGGCAGAGCCCAGCACTACCTTCTGTGGCATTACGCCGAATATCTGACGGTATATCTCGCGAGCGGTCTCCGGTGCATCGCCGGTAACGATCTTCACCTTTATGCCGGCTTTGAGGCATCGCTGTATGGCAGGCGGAACATCCTGACGGACAGGGTCCATGATAGCTACCACACCTATCAATCTCGTTACGTTCTCCCCACCCTTCTCCGATGATGTCACGGCGAAGGCGAGCGTACGCATTGCCTTTGACTGCCACTCCCTTAACCTTGTCTCTGCTTCATCCCTGTTGATGCGGAAGTCCGTACACATGGACATTATCACCTCCGGAGCGCCTTTGAGGAGGACAGTACCGTCAGCAATGGTAGTGGACATATACTTCGTCTCCGTGGTGAACGGCTGCTCGTCAATCTTCTGGTTCTGCTCACGCAGCTGACGATAGTCGATGCCTTTGTCTTTGAGCCAGAGGAGCAGTGCGCCCTCCGTTGGATTTCCCAGAACCGTCTGTGCGTCAAGCATGGCAGTGCTGTTGACGGCCATATCGAGATGGAGCACGTTGACGTCTTCCTCGTTATATAGCGCATCGGCAATGCGCATCTGGTTCATCGTAAGGGTACCGGTCTTGTCGGTACAGATGACGGTAGTTGCACCCATCGTCTCGCAGGCGTGCATCTTGCGAACCAGATTGTTCGTCTTGAGCATCCTGCGCATGGAGTATGCCAGCGCCATGGTAACGGCCATCGGGAGACCTTCGGGCACTGCACACACGACAAGCGTTACGGCAATCATGATGCTCTGGAGGAGGTATGCTATTGCCTCGCCCCATTCGTCGCCCGTAGGGAAACTGTTGACGTGCAGATAGATGGCGATGCGTCCTACAAGCACGAGTACTCCCACTACACAGCTGACAGCGGTAATGAGGATGCCGAGTCTGTCGAACTGTTCGTTAAGAGGTGTCTTCTTGCCGTCGTCAATCTTTGAAGCCGTGAAGACCTTGCCGTTCTCCGTATTGTCGCCGACAGCGAAGACTCGTGCCACGGCATGACCCTCCATTACCTTCGTGCCACGGTAGAGATGGTTCACCGGGTAGGTGGTTTCCTGGGTGGTGGGTGATGGGTGGTGGGTGGTGGTTACTTGTTTGCGGGTCAGCGGTTCGCCGGTTAGTGTTGACTCATCAACGGAGAGGTGTGTTGCTTCGAGGAGCTCTGCGTCGGCTGGAATCTCCTCACCTGTTGTAAGAACGAGGATGTCATCCACAACGACCTCACGCTTTGGGATATTCTGAGCATGGGAATCACGAATCACCGTTACCGGCTCGTCATCGTTGACGTGATTAAGAACCTCAAACTCCCGCTCTGCCTTCACCTCGGCAAGGAATCCTACCCCCGATGCGAGGATTATGGCAATGATAATGCCGGCAGGTTCAAAGAACACCTTGGCACCGTCTGGAGATACAGGAAGTCCCAGCCATCCGTTATACTCCGACAACGAGATGCCGAGTGAAAGGATGGCAGCCATCTCAAGTATGAAGACGAGCATATCGCCATCTTCACAGCCTTTGATGAGGTGTCCGAAAGGACCCGTGAGGGTCTGAAGAAACCGCTTCAGCAGCGACTCCTTCTCTGGTGGGGTGAGTATGTTCTCACCATGTTTCTTGCGACTTGCCTCTACCTGAGAGGCAGTGAGTCCGGTGTAGGTATTCAATTGATTGGGGGTTGGGTGTTGGGTATTGGGTGATGGGTGGGGGTGGTAGTTTTTTTTGGGGGGAGTGACAACCATCGGTTTCTTTCTCTTCTAATACATCTTACCTAAGATTCGGTTGATGAGCGTTGTGGAAAGGAACTTCCGCAGCACCATGAAGAGTTTATACTGTATGCCTGTCGTTGAGTAGCATGGCGTCACAACAGCTTCCGAGAGAGAGTATATCTTACGTGCTATGCTGATAGGCTGCAGGCCGTTCTGCTCGTCGCGCTCCATATTGCTGACAGCCTTCTCCATGTGGGTATATACATCAGAACCTGCTATCGTCTTCTTTCGTACCGCGGTAAATCCCGTCGCCACATCGCCCGGGAGCATGCAGCATACATCGATGCCGAACGGTGCGAGTTCGTTGCGGAGTGCCAATGCCACACTGTTGAGTGCGGACTTCGAAGCGGAATAGAATCCCTGATAGGGTATAGGGAAGACAGCCGCCAGACTGCTGACGAAGATGATGCGGCCAAATCGCTGCAGGCGCATCTGTGGCAGCACCGCCTGAGTGATGTTTATGGCACCGAAGAGGTTGACGTCGAACTGGCGCTTGATGTCCGTAAGCTCCGTAAACTCCACCGAGCCAGAGATTCCCATACCAGCATTCGACACCAGCACGTCAATGCGCTGGGTCTCGTCGATGACCTGCTTCACAGCCTTCCGGCAGTCGTCAGGAGATGTCACGTCGCAGTCGATATGCGTTATGCCATCCTTGCTCTCTCCATGTCGCGAAAACTCATAGACACGATGACCCTTCTCTGAAAACAGAATGGCAGTAGCCCTGCCTATACCAGAGCTACCACCAGTTATGATGATTGTCTTTTCCAATTATCTGAATAATTTAGAAATTATGGACTATGAATTATGATTTGCAGAGCTTGATGAGCTCTGCGAATAATTATGAATTACTTAAAACCAGTAGCAGGCACCAATCTGCCATGCATTGTACTTCGTATCAGCACTGATAACGTTTCCGAGACCATCAGCGTAGGTAAGATTTGCGGTTCTGCCAAGAGCGAGGTTGTAGTTTGCCTTTATCTCAACATGCTTCATCACGGTAGCACCGATACCGAAGTTCAGTGAGAAATTGCTTGAACGGAACGTCCAGCCAGAGACAGAACCCATATCTATAGCCTTGTCAGATGAAAGGTTGAAACCGAACTGAGGACCAGCAAACGCAAATACGTTGACAAGGGAAGAGAGGCCAAGTCCATAGCGTATGTTGATTGGAATGTTGATGCTCTGCAACTTTAATGACTCATCAGAGCCATTAATTTTTACACCACGCTGATCGTAGAGTGCTGACGCATCAAGCGAAAGTCCAACTATTGGCACTGTGAACTTCACCGTAGGACCTACATAGAATCCTGACTTATTGTCTTGGGTGAAACCTCCGGTGAGATTTGTTATGTTATAACCTCCACGGATACCGAAATTAACTTCTGCCTTTGATGGCATGGCAATCATCATGATAGAGAGGATTGCGATGAATAATGATTTCTTCATTGCTATTTTTTTATAAGGTTGGCGGAAAACACCGCCGGTAAAATTGCTTTAAATATACTTTTTATGCTTGGCGGAAACACCGCCGAGATAAAGGGGATTGTTTAATGACGCTGTCTGCGAACGCTAACACGAGCCGACGATGTCGATGCAGCCTTCTGCTTCGGAGCCTTTACCTTTGTCTCCTTTGGCGCTGGCTCTGCCTGATCAACGGTAGCATCGGAGCGCTTCTTGAAGAGCGACTTCTTCTGCTTTGGCTGCGCTGCACGAACCTTTGCTATGGAGTCGAGAGAGTCCTTGCGTGCCTTGTCGCCCCAGATGTTCTGCTCAAAGGCAATAAGCTCGCGCTCGATACGGTTCTGCTCCTTCGAAAGTACCTGCTTCTCCACGTTCTCACGATCATCCGAGTCAGGTATGGTGTCAAGACGACAATACTGCGCAAGAGTCTGTCCAAGCATGTTGTTCGTCTTGTATATCTTACCACGATACATATTCTTCACGAAGTAATCGTCAATGCTCATGATGGACGCATTGTTGATATCGCTGGTCATGATTGTCTGCTTGGTAAGGAACGGCGCAACGTCGGAGTACTTCACCCAGAAGAGCGGGTATGTGGAAGCCGTGGAACTGAAGTCGTCCTCGCGCGACATGATAGGACAGAGGGCTATCACGTTGTTGTGGAACGTAGCACTCCTCTGGTCGTAATATGCCGACTCCTTAATATAATACGACATCACCTCTCGCGAAGGAATATCCGAGTTGTCAAGTTTCAGTTTACCGTCCTTCTTCTCGTAGTAGATGTGGTAGTTATCGAGCAGCGCAAGAGGCTTCACTACAGCATCGGGCTCGAACGACTCATTGCCATCGAGGCGATACTCATAGGCCTTCACCTTTCCTGAGAGCACGAGTTTGAAGAGATAGGTAAAGAGGTTCATCTGCGAACCGACAGGCTCCACCGGATAGTACAATCCGGAGTTTGCTCCCTCCTTAAGGTTTATCTCACGATAGATATCTCTACGCCATACCACATCCTCCTCCAGCTTTGGTGCCGTTGGGAATGATATCTGCGCACGTGTTGTCAACGAAGTGTTAGCCTTCTGCTGGGCTGCTGCCGTCTTCTGCTGGTTACGGCGGGCCGCAGGCTGTGCGTTTGTCAGGCTGACAATCGAGAATTGAAAATTGAAAATTAAGAATAGCGTTAGGAACTTTTTCATTTTCAAAGAATTATTTTTTGATTAGCTTTGCGGAAGCACTGCAAAGAACATTGCTGCTACTTTATGATGACCTCCATGGATGCTGGGAGCTGACGCTGTATTCCGTCAGGACCGATAGCCTGTATCTTGGAGATGTAGAATCGCTTTGAGCGTGAGAGCTTACGGAACGTATCCTGCTGACGTGGAGAGAACGAAGCGCCATTGCTTATGATAGGCACTGCATTACCCATGTTGTCGAAGAATACAGCCTCGAAGCCCGTCACCTTGAACTCTATGTCGAGGAGTCCATCGTCGATGGCAGCGCGTATGCCTGTAGCACCGAGGAGCGAGCCCTTGGCGAGACCGCCACCACGGAATCTGTTGTCGCCGACCTGTATGTATGCCGTTGGGTCAGGCAGCTTGCGCACGTGGAACGTGAACTGTCCCATCTGCTGTGGCTTGCCGCTCTGAAGGCTTGCTACCGAAATCGTCACATCCTTGCCTACGGCAGCAGGGCGTGCTATGTACTTGCCTGGTCCCACCGGTGTCAGCGAGCCGCCGGACATCGTTGCCTGCACCTTGTTGAGAGGCACGCCAGGAATGCTGACGCTGATAGGGTTGGTATAACCGGCATAGAGCACGTTCATAAGGTCTGCCGAGACGGTAGCCGATGGATCTACTACTGTATATTTCTGCGAGAAGTCGCGCTTGAGGATCTCTCCGCTGCCGTCGCGCATCGTCATATAGCCACGAAGTTCGAAGTCGCCGGTCTTGCCCGCAATGAACTCGTATGTATTGTTCTTCAGCTGAACCTCACGGCCACCGATGTATATCTGTGGCTGCTGGGTGGTATCTATCGCCGCCATGACAATCTGTGCAGAGAACTTCTCTCCGCGGATGACGGTCTTTGCGTCAGGAATAACGAATGCCGAGAGCTTGTTGACGCGGATATCCTTGAGGTCGATATTGCTTACGAGGGTATGCAGCACCTCACCCTCTGCATAGCGCACGTCGCTCTGCAGCTTAGAGAGAAGCGTCACCGCCGCTGCTACCGGCATGTCCTCAAACATATACTCCTGCCAGTTCTTGCCAAGCGCCTTAGCCTTCTCCGACACCTCCGTGTTGAGGTTGTTGGCAAGCATCTTGTGCAGGCGGTCGTCGTTGGTAAGGCTGGTGAGGCGGAAGCGGAAGTCCTCGATCATCTTCTGGAGCTTCGGCCCCTTTGCCCTGCCCGGTGCAAGCATCACCTGTGCAGCAGCCTCAAGGTCTTCCTTGTTCTTTATGTTATGGATGTCTCCCTCGTCGCCGTCAGCCTCCCTAACGATGGCTACCTTCAGTTCTTCGGCGAAGTTGTAGAGCTCGTCGCTCAGCTGCTTCACCACCTTTGCCTTCTCGTACCACACGCGGGTCTTCTGCGGATTGCTCTTCATCTGCGTCTCGAAGTCGCTGAAGATGCCGTTGTTCTCCCTTGAGGCATTTTCCGTAGAGCGGTTGAGGCTCTCTTCCACAATGGAGAATCCGTTTAGCACCTCCGTAGAGACGTTCATTGCGAGCATCGCCATCAGAACCACATACATGAGGTTGATCATCTTCTGACGAGGAGAAACTGGTTTTTTCTTAATTGCCACAATTTATCGTATTGAAAATTGAAAGATGTAAAATGTATATTAAGACGGTTGCCCCGGCGCTTTTTGCGTCATAGGACATCGATGAGCACCTATCCCACCTTCGGCATGTTGACGGTCATAGCCTCAATCATGCGTGTGTAGATGGCGTTGAGCTCCTGTATCTGCTCTGCCATACGCTTTGTCTGGGCATTGATCTCATCCTGCGTCGTAATCTGCTGTGAGGCAGACTTGAGCTGCATCTCATAGACACGGCTGATACCGGTAAGTGTACGGTTGAGGTTCTCCATCTCCTCGCTGTCCGTAGCAAGGCGTGCCGACTGTGCCGCAACCTTCTCCAGCATCTCGTTGAGCTGCTCAAGGTGCGAGATGTAGTCCGTCGTGACAACCTCCATGCGCTCGGCTGTCTCTGGCGTAACGGCAGGAGCAGGAGCACCGATAACCTTCTCGCCGAAGCTGATTGGCTCGGAAGTGCTCTCTGAAGCTGAACCACTAGCAACAGAAGAACCGCCTGCAACAGAACCGCCGGTAACTGCTGAACCGCCTGCAGCCGCGCCGCCACCGATGATGATGGTGCCCTTGATGCCACCGTTGCCCTCAGAGGAAGAAACGGTCTCCGAAACAGCAGGTGCAACAGATCCGCCACCGATTATTACTGGTGCACCGCCGACAGCAACACCGCCATTAGCGGAAGCATTGCCATTAGCAGGAGCATTGGCTGCTGCAGGAGCACTGCCTGCTGCCACACTGCCGGCAGCACCTCTTACTACAGCAGGTGCTACGACGGCTGGTACTATCTCGTTACCATTCTCGTCGAGGCTATCGCCGATATGGTTGTCGAGGGGCATATCGATTGTTGACTTATCGAACGGACGGTCGAAGGCAGAGATGAAGAACACCACGACCTCCGTGCCCATACCAATGAACAGCATGACATTGGCACCTGGAAGGTGAGTCAACTTGAAGAGGGTACCGAGAATTACGACGGCAGCACCCCATGAATACGCGTAGTTAAGGAATGTCTGTCCCGGTACGCTGTCCATCCACTTCTGAAGCAGATAGATGATGTTTATTTTGCTATATTTAGACATTGCGAAAGGATTTTCTGATTTTATTTCTATTTTTCTTACCTCTTCTTCTTTCCCTTTGCATTAACGCTTGCAGGGCTTGCCATAGAGCGTACGCAGCGGAATCCGATGTACGAGCGAGGCTGGTTCTGATACTCCCACGAGCGCCATGCGGAGCGTATGTAGCTCTCAGGGTCCTTCCACGAACCGCCGCGCACGGACTTCTTCTTCATTCTGTAAGGATCCTCCTTCGCTGCCTTGTACTCCAGCTGAGGGTTGAGGTCGTTCATCGCCTCAACGCCAGACTCGGTGTAGATCGTTGACGTCCACTCTGCCACGTTGCCCGCCATGTCGTAGAGACCATTGCTGTTGGCAGCATAGATACCCGTCTTTGACGTTATGAGGTTGCCGTCGCGTGTGTAGTCGCCGCGGTCGGGCTTGAAGTTGGCGTAGTAGCAGCCATCGCCGTTCTTCACGTCCTCGTTCTCCCAAGGGAACTCCGTTCCGTTCTTTCCGCGAGCCGCAAACTCCCACTCCGCCTCTGTAGGCAGACGGTAGCGCTGAATGAATCGCGCCGCACCATTGAGTCCCTTCAGCAGATAGTCCGTACGCCATGCACAGAAGGCATTGGCCTGCTCCCATGTCACGCCAACTACAGGATAGTCGTTGTACGTAGGGTTGGAGAAATAGTTGCGAAGGTATGTCTCGTTGTCGCTGTTCGTGAAGTCGTTGACCCAGCATGTGGTGTCCGGATAAACGTTCACTATGTATGTATTGAGGAAGTCGTACGGACCCGACAGCGGACGGTTGATCGTCTCGCGTACTATGCGGCCCTCATCGTCGATGTATGCCGTATCCTTCGAGATCATCACTATCTCGTCCGCATTCACCGTAACATCGGTATTGAAGCTGCGCTCCTCCGGATTGAGGCGGTTGCGACGGAGGGCTGCCGTGGTGTAGTCGTAGATCTCGTAGCGGTAGTTCAGCTGACGCCAGTCGAGGAGTTTCTCGCCCGTCACGGGGTTGGTGACATAGAGGCTCTCTATGGCACGCTGCTCATCCTCCGTCGGCTTGCGTGGCAGCTGCTTCTTCCAGTTGAGATGCGGAGTAACGGACTCGCCGTTCTTGTCCTCCGTTATCATGTAGGTCTCGTCGCCGCCGTAGGCTGGATCGGCGAGGCGCGTACGGAGAATACTGTCGCGCACCCACATTACGAACTGGCGGTACTTGGCGTTCGACACCTCTGTCTCGTCCATCCAGAAACCGTCAACGGAAACTTCTTTCACAGGTGTGGAGATACCCCAGAGCGAGTCTTTCTTCTCCAGACCCATCTTGAGGAATCCACGCTGTACTTGCGTCATACCGAAAGGCGTCGGCTCAGTGTAGCCCCTTCCGGTGCTAAGTCCTGTCACCTCACCGCCCTGCTTCGCTCCAGAGAGCTTGCCGCCGAGTACGCAGCTGCTCAGAGAGAGAGCCAGGAGGCATGACAGAAACATCATTGTTGTCTTGCGAATATTCATTGTTTTAAATTTTTATTTCATAATTATTTACAAAGTTCTCGTTGTCTGGTGGAAGTTCTTGCCCTTCTTTCCAAGGTCAACATCCATCTGGTAGCCCACGAACGCACCGTGCGAGCTGTTGCGGAAGCTGATGCCGTTGGTGTACATCTCAAACGAGTATCCCACCATGAAGCCCTTGAACCTTCCGCCGAGGAGCACCGACACCGAGTTTGTCGGACTATAGTTAAGGCCACCGTAGAACATTTTGCCGTCATAGGTGTATATCAACCTGCCCGTGATGTCGGCACGATACGCCGTAAGGTCGCTCTGAACCAATGCCGACGTAGCTATCTTCAGCAGTGGATTGACAAGCTGGAACGTTACGCCGCCCGTGGCATACAGCACTGGGTCTATCTTCAGCTCGTTCTTATCGCCAAGCAATATCGTCGGTGCGGTGATATGCTGCGCACTGATTCCCGCATACCAGTTCTTACGCTGATAGAGAAGGCCAGCACCAAGGTCGAAGCCGTTGCCATCGACATCCGTCTTCGGGAACACAGGGTCTCCCTCGTCAGCCAGGTCAACCTCCGAGCCGCGGAACTTCTCAGTGAGGAGTCCCGGCTGGATGCCTCCCGACAGCCATCCCCCGGCAAGCTTCTTGCGGAGGGCATACTGAACGGCTATCTTCTGATGGCTGAAGAGACCAGCCTTGTCGCTCATTATCATGGCACCAACGCCGTGGAGACTCTTCCAGAACGAGAACGGATAGTCGCCAGCTACGGCAAAGGTCATAGGAGCATTCTCGAAGCCCGACATCGTCATTGCCAGGGTGCCGTAGATGTTCATCCGGGACTCCTTGCCTGCAGCTGCCGGATTATACATCGTCTGCATGTCAAAATAGTGCGGGAAGTACGGGTCGTACTGCCCACAAACCCTTGCCGTCGAAAGCAAGAGAACGAACATCAATATGACAATTCTACATTTTGACACAATAAACAAACGCAACAAATGACTGTTTATTTTGTCAAAATCATCTTTTTTTTCGTTTTTTTATATAATATAATAAGGTATGAGCAAAAAAATTTTGCCATTTCACAATTTCTTACTAACTTTGCACACGCAAAACGCCTATCGCGACATTACGACAGGCCTTATCATAGAGAAACAAATCAGGTATAAGCAACCCTGAATAAAAAAACTTTTATTATGTACTATATCTCAAAACAGATGGAGATAGCAGGCTGTCACCAGCTGCACCTCTCCTACCAGAGCAAGTGTGAGAACCTCCACGGACACAACTGGGTCGTTACGATACACTGCAAAGCCAAGGAACTTAACGCCGACGGCATGGTCATCGATTTCACAAAGGTCAAGGAGAAGATACACGGATACCTCGACCATGGAAACTTCAACGAACTGCTGCCCTTCAATCCCACAGCAGAGAACATCGCACGATGGATCTGCGACCAGATACCACAATGCTACCGCGTTGAGGTACAGGAGAGTGTCGGCAACACTGCAATCTACGAAAAGGACTAAGCCATGAGAGTCAACGAGATTTTCTACTCACTGCAGGGCGAGGGAAGATATACGGGCACACCTGCCGTCTTCCTAAGACTCAGCGGATGTAACACCCGATGCCCCTTCTGCGACACGCAGCACTTCTCATACACCGAGATGACTGAAGAGGCTATCGTCGAGGCCGTCAGCCACTACCCCACCCGACACATCGTCATCACAGGAGGAGAACCCACCATGCAGCTCACCGCAACCCTATGCCAGCTCCTGCACCGCGAAGGCTTCTTCATACAGATAGAGACCAACGGATCACTCGCACTGCCACACGGCTGCGACGTTGACTGGATAACATGCTCCCCGAAAGACCTCGAGCTACGCATCCAGCGCATCGACGAACTGAAGGTGCTCTACCCCAACGACGACATGCAGCGCTTCGAAGCCATCAACGCAAAGGAGCGACGCCTGCAACCGCTCGACACCGGCAACGAGCTGACTACCAACGAGAACGTAAAAGCAACAATAGACTATATTTTAGAACACCCTATATGGAACCTATCACTCCAAACCCACAAGATACTCAACGTAAGATAGTCTCTGAAGAAGAACTGAAGAACGCTATCCGCACCATAATGTACTACATCGGCGAAGACCCCGAGCGCGAGGGACTACAGAGCACGCCCGACCGCATACTGCGTATGTTCGGAGAGATATTCCGTGGCTACAAGCCGGAGAAGAAACCGCGCATCACCACCTTCACAAACTCCGCACACTCCACCGAGATGGTCTTCGACTGCGGCGACTACTACTCCATGTGCGAGCACCACATGCTGCCATTCTTCGGAAAATACTACTTCGCATATATCCCCAGCGCAGAGGGCCGCATCTTAGGCATCTCAAAGGTAGCAAGGGTCGTAGGCTACTGCGCCGCACGCCTACAGCTACAGGAGCGCCTCTGCCGACAGATTGTCGATATGCTTGCTGAAGCACTCAACGGCACTGCAGAAGGCTTCGCCATCGTAATGCGCGGACAGCACATGTGCAAATCCATGCGTGGCGTAAAGAACAAGGGCGAGATGTGCGTCTCATACTTCACCGGATGCTTCAAGCAGAAGAAAGCCCTCCGCGACGAGTTCTACGAGATGGTGCAGCTCAGCACCTCACCCTTCATGACAAGCAACAATTAAGTCCACGTACTAACAGCCTCTCCTCATGGACCTGCCACTCATCCGTATATAACATAAAGGAACGCACGATGCAGGTCGTTACCGGTGAGCAGTACAACAACATCCTACCTTCCGCAACAACATCCTTCAAACTAGGCAGATAGCGAAGTGCAGAATACTGCTGAAAGAATATAAACAGCGAAAAATATCTTCTTCATAAACAAAAATACAAAAATTACAAACGGGGTGATGACAGAATGGGAGATGACTTACACTGCCATGATTTCCTGAGAGATGGTAGCGTAGATGTCGTCGATGGAACCCATACCCTCGATTCGAGCGTACTTGCCCTGCTTGATGTAGAAATCCTTGAGTGGGAGGGTCTGTGAGTAGTACGTAGCGAGGCGCTTCTTTGCTGTCTCCTCGTTGTCGTCAGCACGACCGGAGGTCTTACCGCGAGCAATGATGCGCTTGATGAGCTCATCGTCTTCTACCTCAAGACCGATAACGACAGAAACGGACTCACCGCGCTCCTGGAGCATCTTGTCGAGAGCCTCTGCCTGCGCGATGGTGCGTGGGAAACCGTCGAAGATAACGCCTGGAATATCCTTGCCCTTTGCATCGAGTGTAGATGCGAGCATGTCGATGATGAGTGAGTCTGGTACGAGCTTACCCTCGTTGATGTACTTGGAGGCAGTCTGTCCGAGCTCTGTGTTTGCCTTGATCTCGCCACGGAGGACGTCGCCTGTTGAAATGTGAGCGACACCAAATTCTGCAATGATCTTGTCGCTCTGTGTGCCCTTACCTGAACCTGGGGCACCGAAGATTACGATATTCTTCATTTCTGTTACCTGATAAAATAATTATTTAGCTGTGTTTGTATAAACCTTAACCGTTAACCTTTAAACCTTAACCATTACCCCTTAAACTAAGGAATAGATGTCCCTGAGCTGGCGTCCGTTCTGGTTGTAGTCGAGGCCATAGCCCACGATGAATGCCTCTGGTAGCTTCATGCCGACGTACTTAACCTTCAGCCCCGGTACCTTGCACTGCTCCGGCTTGTGTGAGAAGGCGCAGATTTCTACGGATGCAGGGTGATAGCTGTTGATGCGCTCAAGGAGATACTGCATGCTGTAACCGGTCTCTACGATGTCCTCGACGATGATAACGTGGCGACCTGTCACCTCCTCCGTTACAGGCAACTGCTCTGCTACGGTTCCGGTGGAGTTGATGCCGTTGTAGGACTTTATCTTCGTGAAGGCTACCTGGCATGGCAGGTCCTGCATCTGTGCGAAGAGGTCTGCTCCGAAGACGAAGGCTCCGTTGAGAACCACGACAAAGAGTGGATGTTTTCCGGCATAGTCTGCCTTTATCTTATCAGCCACGTTCTTTACAGCTGCCTGTATCTCAGTCTCAGGGATAGACAGTTCGAAGGTCTTGTCGTGGATTGTAATGCGCTCTGCTGACATGAGTGTTTTGAGGTTTATTTTTTCTCTGTTATCATTTTCAAATGCAAAAGTAATAAAAAAATGTGAAATAATGGTGCTAATTCGAGTTTTTTTTGTATTTTTGCAATGTTTTTTAAAGAAAAAACGACATATTAACACTTATTCTTCTGAAAAATAACACTTATTCCTTTGAAAATGAAGATATTTACAAGCAAACAGATACATGAGCTGGATTTGTACACTATAGAGCATGAACCGGTATCAAGCATAGACCTTATGGAGCGTGCAGCCGAGGCACTGTCGCGTAGCATCAGGCAGCGCTGGGACGAGGAGACGCCCGTCGTGGTGTTTGCCGGTCCGGGTAACAACGGCGGCGACGGTCTTGCCATAGCGCGCATGCTGCTTGGCGAGGGCTACAACGTGATGGTATATCTCTTCAACGTCAGCGGCAAGTTGTCGGCAGACTGCCAGGAGAACCGTGACAGGCTTAAGAAGAAGAACACCGGAGCGCTGAAGGAGGTGACGCAGGAGTTTGACCCTCCGAAGCTTACGAGGGAGACGCTCGTGGTGGATGCGCTCTTCGGTTCGGGTCTGAACAAGCCGCTGTCAGGTGGCTTTGCTGCGGTGGTGAGGTACATCAACCAGTCAGAGGCTACGGTGGTGAGCGTTGACGTACCTTCGGGCATGATGACCGAGGACAATACGTTCAACGTGAGGCAGAACATCATAGTGGCAGACCTCACGCTGACGCTTGGTATGAAGAAGCTCTGCATGTTCTTCGCCGACAATCAGGAGAACCTTGGCGAGGTAGAGGTGCTGGACATCGGATTGAGCAAGGATTTCATAGAACAGACGGAGGCTCAGTTCTCTGTTATAGACAAGGAGCGCATCCGCTGCCTGATAAAGGGAAGGAGCGATTTTGCGCATAAAGGTACAATGGGTCACGCCCTGCTGGTGAGTGGTTCGTATGGTATGTGCGGCGCCACGATACTGGCTTCGCAGGCGTGTCTGAGGAGTGGCGTCGGCAAGCTGACGGTTCATACGCCCTCGCTAAACAACGACATCATGCAGATAGCTGTTCCGGAGGCTATAATCCACCACGACAGGGACGAGAAGGTCTTCTCGGCTGCTTCGGACAGTAATGCGTACAGTGCTATGGGCATCGGTCCGGGTCTTGGAAAGGCGGACACAACGGCGATAGCGTTGATGACACAGCTGCGCAGCTCGAAGATTCCTACCGTCGTGGATGCTGATGCGTTGAATATCCTGGCATCGCACAGGGCATGGCTGCAGCAGTTGCCTGACGCCCTGATATTTACTCCGCACCCAAAGGAGATGGACCGTCTGTGCGACGAGCCTCCTGTTGACGACTACGACCGCCTGATGAAGGCTCGCGACATGGCGCAGAGGCTTCACGGCTACGTGCTGCTGAAGGGGCATTACAGTGCTCTCTGCCTACCTACGGGACAGATTGTCTTCAATAGTTCGGGGAATGCCGGCATGGCAACCGCCGGCAGCGGCGATGTTCTTACAGGTATCATTACGGGATTGCTAGCGCGTGGTTACTCGCAGATGCATGCTGCCATGATAGGTATGTATGTTCATGGTCTTGCGGGGGATATTGCTGCCAACGAGCTAGGCATGGAAAGCGTCATCGCCTCTGACATAGTAAAATACCTGCCGAAGGCGATGAGGAAACTTTAGTCTTTTTAGGTGATGAGTGATAGGTGATGGGTGATTCCTTATCACACATCACCTATTTCTTGATCTTCGCGAGGGCGTTCTTGGCGTTCTCGTTGTCTGGATCGTAGATGAGAATGCGTGACCACCACTGGCGGGCCTCCTTTACGTTGTGTAGCTGGAAATAGTTGTATGAGGCCTCGTACTGACATGCCTCGACCATCATTGCCTTCTCCTGTTCGGAGAGTTCCTTGCGGTTCAGGAGGAAGTTGTAGAGTTGACGGTAGAGAGGTTCTGCAAGTCCCTGCTCATTCTCTGAATCAAAGTAGGAGTAGGTCCATCGGGCGTGGGTGTAGAGTACGTAGTGTATGTTCTCCCACTTAGGATATTTCTTCTCAATGACCTTATATACCTCGAACATCTTTGTTATGACCTCCATCTTCTCCGTACCGTTGAGCTCGTTCTGCCAGTCACGGTAGATCTGCGAGAGAGTGTAGTACTGATATGCAGGATCCTTAGAGCTTGGATAGTCAGCGATGTATGCGGAGTAGAGCTCTGCTGCCTTCTCGTAGTTGCCTGCCTCCTTAAGCTCATTGACGTTGGCATTGACAGCCTGCGTGATCTGCGATGGCATCTGAGGTGCGAAGTAGTCGTTCTTCAGGGTCTTTATCTTAGCGAGGTATGAGAAGCACTTGTCGTACTTGCCCTTTGCCATGTATGCCGTACCGATGGCGAGGTAATCGATGGAGTTGATGGAGTCTGCCGGCGCATTGGCAAACCAAATCTCAGCCTGTTCTATGGCAAGGTCTGTCTGATGCGACCTTGCTGCACACCATGCATAGACACGGTTGAAGCCATGGTTCTGAGGGAATCGGCTGATTGCCACCTTTGCCACCTCCATACCCTTGGCATCGTTGTTTGCCCAGTAGCAGTTCTGTAGATACTGCGCCATCATGTTCATGGAGAGTGTATTGAGGTCGGCAGCCTCGAAGGCTTCTGCCGCAGCCTTGTCGTCACCTTTCTTATTATATATGGCGGCGAGTTCCACGGCAGTATTGTAAGACGGCACGCGTGCCTTCAGGGAATCGAGCATTGCCTTTGCCTTGTCCATATCCTTTCGTGCCATGACGTTGGCATAGCGCACGTATGCCTCAGGATCCTTCGGCTGCATAGCGATGGCTTTGCTGAACCAATAGCATGCCGAATCGACATCCCACTCTCCATACATGTCACCATGAAGGACGTACGCAGGTGCATACTTCTCATCAGCGGTAAGTGCCTTGTTGATGAAATAGCGTGTCTTGGCGCGCTCGTTGTTACGGTAATATGCGCGTGCGAGAGCTGTCTGCATCGGTGCACTCTTCTTGAAGTGTGCCGAGATTTCGTTGGCAACGGTATCAGCGTTTGAGGAATGACGGTGAAGGAGTATAGCCATTGCTGCCTGTACTGCATCAGGGTCTTTCTGCGCATGACAGAGCGTCGTGATGCCAGAAATAAGGATTGTTATTATAACAAGGAGTATTCTCATATTCTTTTATTTAATGTCTTTTCTTCTGCATGTCACGGAGCTTACGCTGCAGCACCTTCTCGTCGTGCTTGCGCTGCTCCTCGCGTATTGTCTCTAACTGCTTTGAGTTCCACGTACGATCCTGTTTGCGGTGTATCTCACGCACAACTAAGGCATTGCGATGGAGGCTGCCAATCTTATACTGCACACCGACGTTGATAGTCTGGTAGAGACCAAAGTCAGCGATGCTCATGGTGCTGAATCCCCTTACCACGGCCTTGTTCTTGTTGCGCAGGGCGTAGATGGTAGGTGTGAGGTAAGCCGAGATACCATTCCAGATGTGTGCGGAGAGCTTGAGGCCGAAGTCGCCACCAAACATACCGAACTTCTCGTCAATACTGATAGGCTGCATGCCGTCGTACTCCATCTTCGTCTTGTAGAGCTTACCCATAGCGAATCCGGCGAATGCCTCAAGCTCTATGCGGCGCTCCTTGAAACGTCCGCTACAGAGGTTTGTGACGTTGATTTCGTAGTTGAGGGCTCCGACGGCAATCTTGCGGTTCATGTTGTACATGATGTTGTTGCCTGGTGCGCCCCGGTTAATGGTGATCTGCTCCAGATGCCCCCTCACTGCATGTAGGTGATTGAAGCGGTACTCCAGGAATGCCATAGCGTTCCAGTTCATGCCCTTCTTGTTGTAATAGACGTCCTTGTTCTGGAGCACCGGCATGCCGAGACCGAGACCCACGACGAAGCCTCGGTTCTTGCGGTAGGTGAAGTTCTGCGTGTTGTCCATCTCATACGGATCGCGGTATGTCTGCGAACGGATGAGGAGCGTGAGACCGAAGTCTAATCCGAAGTTGTTGCTGCCGTAGCGCTTGCGCATATCGACGTTGCTGTAAGGTACGGAATATACGTTGTGGGAGTAGCGTGGCTCAACGAATGCCTGTAGGTCCTGCGAGATGGCATACCAGAAGTGTGCGCCGAGATTGTATGACTCGCTGTAGGTGCGGAGACGCTGACCGTTCTCCATGTATTTCGTCAGGGAACCGAACTCACCGCCGAAGGTGAGGTATGCTCCCCATGGTGAACTCCACTTGAAGTTGCGAAGGAATCCGAACGGATTGAGGAGTCCCTCTACTCTTCCGCTGAAATAGTGTGAGTTATAGTTCTGGAGCATGTCGTCAGACTCTTCCTGGAGCTTGTACTGCATCCATCTGTTTGAACGTGTCACGGCAGAAACGCGGAAGCCCATGACAGGCGAGAGCCAGCGTCCTACGCTAATGCTCGTCTGATTGCCGAGGGTCTTTGATGTGCCCAGATAGTCAGAGGAGCTGAAGACAGGACCCATGGAGTATTCTATGAACCATGGCGTGCGCCACGTCTCTACGGTATTCTTGTTTACCATTCTGTCGTCGACCATGCGTGACTGCAGGAGCTGCATGCGCGCCTCCTTCGAGAGATTGTCAACGAGGAAGCATGCGTAGTTGACGTTGAGTCCATAGAAGACGTCATAGCCATGCCAGTTGCGTGAGCCGGAGATGTCGATCTTGTCTGAGGAGATACCGACGAACGGCTCCACGTTGATGGTGCCGAGAGGACCGGTGAAGCACTTGAGCTGCACGCCGAAATGCGCCTCCGGTGCAAAGAGCTTGTTGCTACTGTTCATCCACGTGTAGTTGGCACCGACTCCGAGGAGCAGCGATGCCTCAATGCGCCTTGCAGGGTTGTAGCCGTAGAAGTGTGTGGAGAGGTTGAAGAGATAGTCGAGGCGCATCTGTGCCCTGCGCAGCCACTTCTCCGTCTCCTTCATGTAGCCCCATCCTCCACCGAGCGAGAGTCGCAGGGAGTTCTTCTTGTCCAGCTCCTTACCTACCAGCAGGTTAACCTGGCTGAGGGTACGGAAGGAATAGGTGCTGGTCTGCGGATGAATCTTCTCCATACCCATGCTGGCACCTACATAGATATGGTCGTACCAGTGGTTGTCGAAGGTATGGTTGTATGGCTCGTAGGTGTCATGCAGCACGTAGTTGAGTGCATTGACGGCACCCTTGCCTTCGGCACGGTTGATACGCGACATCATGGTGGTGTCACGCATACGCTGTAAGTCCTCCTCATCAAGAGTGTCGAGAGGGTCAATCTCCTTATAGTTTACGTGCTGAGCCATTGCTGCCCCACCCCACTGCTGTGTCGTCACAGCGGGCATGATGCAGGCGATAATAGCTATTACAATTATATTCCTGAGTATCTTCATTTATCTTACTTAATCATTACCGTTGGATACGTTAGCGCTGGATACGTTAGCGTTGGATACGTTAGCGCCGGATACGTTAGCGTTGGATTCGCTGCCGTTGGGCTCACCGGCATTTGCGTCGTTACCGTTCGACTCGTCGATGTCTTCTTCGTCGTTACCGCTAATTTCTATCTCGTCCTCACGAACAGGGGCTGCCTGATCATCGAGTATGACGAGTTTTCCGAACATATCGCGATAGCGAGGTTTGTCTGCCTTGCGGAACCTATACTTCTCGCGCATCTGGTCGCTGATCTGTCCGTCCTCGAAATACAGCCACTTGAAGGAAGGCTCTATCTCGAAGCAGTGGTTGAAGTAGCACAGATATGCCGGTATGTAGTTCTTTGGCTTGTTCTCCGACATCCTCTTCTCCTCCAGGTCTGCCTCAAGGATGCCACGGAGATACCACTTCTTAGGATTGTCGTCGTCCATGGCAGCCACGAGCTTCTGCGCTACGGCGTTAGGCACATTGAGTATATCGCGCGCCTCGGTATAGATCACTGCCTTGTTGTCTGGAGCACAAGAGATGACGAAGTCCATGGCGTCGAGCACCTCCTTCTCCTCTGCTGGCGAGAGCTGGTGTGTGGCATACTTCACGAAGCCCTCCTTGAACTTGATATACTTGCGCAGACGCTCCACCTTCGGGTCGTCGTCCCTGCCGAACCAGTAGTCGCAATAGCTCAGCGCACTATCGCGCTCCTCAAGCTGGAAATATGTTATAATCTGGTTGATGAGCACCTCACGGCGGTTCTTCTGTGCCTTGTCGCTACGCTCCAGTGTGGTGACGGCACGCAGGCGCTTGTTGATGAAGGGCTCCAGGACTCTTGCGTCAGGCTTTCCCTGCTTGGAGTTGAGCATCGCCATTCTGTTAGCCACATACATGGAGAACTTTATCTGCTCATAGCCGCCATGCTTCGTGACGTGCTTGTATGCGAGGCGTGTTATGGTGTCGAGTTCACAGGAGTCGGTGATGTTTGCGAAGAGGTTGAAGTAGTCACCGTCGGAGAAGTCCTTGCCAACTCCACGGAGGAGGTCGTGCTTACGCTGATAGTATGCAGCGACGACCTCGTTGCCGTCCATGACGTGCTCACGCTCATAGCGGTATGTGACGCGCATCATACGCAGTCTCTCAAGTACAGGAACGACGAACTCCTCGTAGCCTTCGAGTGCAGCAATGGCAGCATCGCCACCATATCCTCCTGTACCCATATTGGCACGCACCTGCTCTGCCAGTTCCTCGTGTCCGTCGTAGTGCAGTTCCTTAGCAACATCCTCCCATGTGCAAACCCTTGGCTGTGCCGTATGGAAGGCGATGTCAACCTTTCCGAGATATCGCTTCACGTTTGCTACGGCAACCCTCGTACGTTCGGCAGCGAGCTTCTTGTTTGACTCCAGTCCGCCTTCAGGAGAGGCCGACGCCTCGATGTTAACCTCCATCAGCTGTTCGCCGTACGACTTGAGCTCCTTCACGAGGGAGTTGAGCTGTGCGGTGTTCGTGGAGTCGTTGGTGAGCTCGGACTTACCGACAAGGAATCGGAGTCGGAGGTCCTGGTTCTTCGTATCGTAGTTACTCTCGGCATCAACCCTGAACTCTTCGAGGTCCATCGTAGCATTGGCAACGCCGAGGTCGAGGAACTTAAAGATATTCTTCGAGTTACATGAGCCCGTAGCCGCAGAGCGGTTGAAGTAGATATGGTTGAAGTCCGCAATCTTTACTGTATATGGAATCTTGTAGGTCTTCTTGCGGTTCGGCTTGACATAGACGAGTGTAGTGTCGATATACACCTTCGCATCGCTGTACATCGGCTCCGCCATATACGCATATGACACCTTGTCGTTAAGGAGGTAGTCAAAGCGCATCTGCCTGTTCTGTACCTTATGGTACTCATTGCCCTCCATCACGAGGCCGTTGATATAGTCGATGGTGTCCTCCGTCTGACAGTCAACGGACTTTGGCTGCACGACGAGTCGTCCGCAGTCGTTGCCGTAGCCTTCCGGGAGCTCTACGTGGATGGTGAAGTACATGTTCTTACCATCGTCGATGGCAGGAGCGGCCTTGATGCTGATGGTATCGCGGTTGGTACCCATGACATCGACATTGCTGATGCTGTGGGAACCCTTGTCCATCTTCAGCTTGAAGGTATGGTCGTACTCCGTCTTACCAGACTTGAGCACGATGACCGCAAAGCGTGCGTCCTCGATTGTAAGCTCATCGTCAGGGAGATAGGTGCTAACGAGGATTGCCATATCAGGGTATGCGTGAACCTTGAATTCACCGTTACCTCGTGATGTGCGGAACTTAATCTTATTGGCTGTGATAGCATTCTGCCATGCGTTCATATCCAAATTACCATTGTCGCCTCGCTGCGCCGCAACGGCCTTTTCGAGAATCTGCATCACCTGGTTTGCCTTGTTCTCAGTCTTGAAGAGAGCATACTGCACTGTACGGTACTCCTTCTCGCCTGCCGTCTCGAATACGACATGCGCATTGGCATCAACAGCCTCATTCTGCGCCATCAAAAGTGAGGGAACAGCCATGAGCATTACTGCAAGCAGTGTATATATGATAGAATTTCTTGTCATCTATTTTGGAGGTATTTTCGAATTGTCGAAGTATCGAACTATCGATGTATCAAAGTATCGAATTATCGAGTTATCGTGGAATCGATGTTTCGAGGAATCGAGTTAACGAGGGTCACTTGAGGATGTAAGCAATAGAAACGCCAAGACGCAGCGGCATGATGAACTGTCCTGTTGCGTTGATGGTGGCGTAGCCTTCGCTGTTGGTATAGTGGGCATCGTAGTTGTCGGTCTTCGGGTATTCCTTCTGTCTGTAGAACACGTCGCCCACCGAAGCGTGGAAGTCAGCCATGAGGCGGTCTGTTATCGGCAGCACATAACCGAAGGACACACCGATACCGAAGGCATCACCCTTATAGAGTTTGCTTCCGAGCTCCATGTCGTAGCGTGTGAGCAGACCTATGGCACCAACATAGTGATGATACATCGGGCGACCGGAGAGATACACGCGCCATTCCGGCTGTATGGCGAGGATCATCATGTCCTTGCCGAGTATCTTCCTACCGTAGAGAGCATTGAAGTTGAGCGATGATTTCTTACTCATTGTCAGTTCCACACCGAGCGATGGCGCAAGACAGGCATCCATAGCGACGTCGGTGTTTACCGCTAACATCTGGGCTCTGGCTGTGTTAGCGGAAAACATCATGAGGGTTGTGATTATAAGCAGGAAATATCTTTTCATCTCTTTTTGTACCTTTCGGCTTACTGTATATATATAATAAGGTGTAAATATCGATGCCATGGTAGCCGCCATCACCGTTAATGACGGCTACATGGACATCTGTTTATTTAGAATTCACGAATAAACATTCGTAATTGCCGTGAGTCAAGGGGATTATCCTTTCAGGCAATTAGTGAACAGGGAACACGCCGTTGCCGATGAATGGCTGTGTGGTGCTCTCGACCCAAGGCTTAAGTGTTGTGTTAGAGTTTATCTCTTCCGGAGCGAAGATCTCAAGAATCACGTCGTAGATCTTTCCTGCCTCAAGCTTTGCACCTGTCTCGATAGGCAGACGCATAGGCACCTTCAGCTCATGCTTGATGCCAGAGTTCTTAGGATACTCCAACACAATTCTCATGAGGTATGGGTTGTTGTTGTAGTCGTCGAGGACAGGAAGGAGGAGTCCCTCACCAGCCTGTGTCACAGCAGGGATATTGTCTGCATCGCCCTTCTGTGCAGCAGGGTTCGTTGGCTGTGGGTAGAAAGAGTCTCCGATGTTGAGAACCGTGTATTTGCGGTCTCTTGCAGCTCCCTCAGCAGGTACGAACATACCCTCGCGTGAAGCCATCGCCTTGTTGTTGTTGGC
Source organism: uncultured Prevotellaceae bacterium (assembly GCA_945831805.1). Classification (GTDB taxonomy): domain Bacteria; phylum Bacteroidota; class Bacteroidia; order Bacteroidales; family Bacteroidaceae; genus Prevotella. Next base: position 12,627 of record CAMADY010000012.1, on the reverse strand, counting down.
AAGGATAAGCTGCATGCTCTGTGGTGCATTGATAATCTGGATGCTTACGATACGTGTGTTGTATGCAGGCTCATAGAGCTTGTTGATGTCAACAGACTCATCAACAGGAAGACCACCAGCCTTGATGTTGAAGCGTATCTGCATCATCTTGTGCTCGTAGCTCATGTTAACAGGGTTTGAGACGTCGTTGGTGCGGTTGTCTGCATAGCGGAACCAGCGTGCAGAGTATGCCTCAGACACATGGTTGTAGGCAGGGTCAGCCTTACCGTAGATGACATCCTGCGAACCATCGAGGTTATTGAAGAGAACAGAGAACTCGTCACCCTCTGGTGATACCATGAGACTCTCCTGACGAGGGCCATATCCATAGAACCAGTAGTTGTGGTATGCACCCATTGGGTAGTACTTGTTCTTTGCCTCGGTGTTGAGCTCAATGTATGTGCGGTCCATCGTGCCGTCATTATCATCGTCAATCTTCAGAGCCTGTGCCGGAGTATTTCGGAGAGGCACTGACCATGTATCGTCGAAAAGCTGTGAAGGATTCTTCGGATCAGCCTTTGGTGAGTTCCAGTTAACCTTCAGCGAGTTGTAAGGCTGATACTCCGGGTAGTCCTTGATGTTGTCGAGCAGTATGTTCTGCGCAAGCATCATAATACCGAGGTAGTCCTTTGGAGTCTCAAAGACCTTAGTAACCTCATCACTCTCGATGGCACCACGTGTGTCAGCAGCGGTAGCGGTCTTTGCCTTTGCAGTCAAAGCTACAACCTCGTCACTGTTCTGCATGCCTTCTGTAATCACCTCAGTGAGAGCAGCCAGCTTCTTTGCATCAGCATCCTCCTGATCGTCGGTAGTGGAACATGCGGTGAAAGGCAGTGCCACTACGGTGCAAAGCATAATGTTAAGAATTGATTTCTTCATAATTCTTTTATTTTTATTTTTTGTTTTTATTTCTTGTCTTTATCTTTTTCTTCCTTGCGGCGGTCTATCTCTTCCTGTTCCTCTGGTGAGATGAAGTCCGGGTCGAGATAGTCCCATATCTTGCTATTCGAAATCATCACCCAGTCGCCTGGCGCTGTCTCTGGGTTGTATATCTTCAGCGTTATATTGTACGAAGCGCCCTGCTCGAAGTACGAATCATCGTATGTCGCAAGCGGAATGCTCTTCTTCAGTGTGTAGTAGCTTCCCTTATACTCTACTACGACCTGCAGCTGATAAGGTCTCTCCTTTCTCTCGTTACCCTTGAGAACCGGCAGTATGATGCCCTGTCCCACAGGAGTGAGTACCGGTTTCTTGTTTGCGTCATACTGTGGTGAAACCGCTTCAAGCGTAGAGTCAGGCAACATCATGGAGTCCACCTTCCTATACTGCTTGAGGTAGTAAGCCCTGTTCCTTGACTTTGAAAGTTCAAGCGTTCCCTGCCTCTCCTTATCGTCGCGGTCAGCAATGATGAGCTTCACGGTGTCCGATACGTTTGTTACGGATATGCTTCTTACCTTAACGTCGTATGCATTGTCGTAAACCCTCTGGCTCTCTTCCAACGTCTCGTCGTCCGCACCGGCTATGATGTTGAACTTCAGACGCATCATGAGGTGCTTGAAATTGAACTTCATATATTGCGGCGGGGTCTGTAACGTACCGTTGCCGTAGTATGCGTATCTGCCTGGTATTCTCCAGTAGTCTGCACAGAACGCCATGTCGGCATACGGGTCGTAGTTAGGACTCGTAATCTCTGATGACGGCTCAATGCATCCCCATATCACGTCCTTGGAACCATCGAGCGAATCCATCACAGCAATAACCTGGTTCGGATGATACTCTATATCCTTCACCCTTGGGTTATACGCATAGAAGGAATACTTGTGGAAGCTTCCTACAGGATAATAGACGTCCCCATTTCTGAACCTCAGCATAGAGTTACTGACATATGCCTCTGTATTAGCGAGGTATGCCGTATGCTCCTTCTGCCTTGCCCAGACGCCTTTCTTCATCGTCTTCTCGTCGAAGTAATACTGTCCCCAGTCGATGCTCTGGTCGTTAGCCAGCTGCGCCCACTTGGGAATGAATCCCGTCGCCAGCATCATGACACCGAAGACATCGTTAGAGTTCGAAGAGAAATTACCATTGGCGTCAGACTCTATGCTCGCACGTGTCTGGTCAAGAGCTGCCGACAGCTCTACCTTCTGGTCACTCGGTGCCATGCCCGCAGCAATCATTGCCTCAACGTCAACCTTCTCCTCGGCGATGACCTCGTCGTTGGAGCATGACGTGAAGAGCGTCAATGCGGCAGTGCAGAGCACCATGCAATATGTTATCTTCTTATTCATTAACCTTTTAACCGTTTAACCTTTTACCGTTTAACCTCATAACCGATCAACCGAATAACCGTCTAACCGATCAACCGTATAACCGTCTAACCGATCCACCGAACAACCGTTCAACCGCTCAATTACTCCAACGGTTTGAATCCTTCGCCACCATTTCCCCATGGCTCAAGAGTACCGTTGAGTATAATCTGCTCAGAACCACTGATGCCAAGGTTCAGCAGATAAGAGTAGCCCGGCTTTCCTGCTGCCTCTGCATTTATAGTCTTGAGGTCTATAAGGTTTGGCAGCGTCCACTCCAGTTCAGTGTAAACATATGGTTTTGCGATGCCATGCGTAGCAATATAGTCAGGCGAATACTTCAGCCTATACTGGTGCATCTTAACCTTTATCTCGTACCTCTCCTTTGGCGAAACGAGGAGTGCCTCACCGATAGGGCGCACTACCTTGTCGCTGACCTGGAAGGTACCGATAGGTTCGAGGTTCTTCGTCACGTCATTATCAGGACGCTTCTTCAGCGTAAGGAACTCCTCCTCGGAGTTCTCGTCCCACGCTACGCCCTGCTCGTTTGTCTGCGTATCTGCAATGATGAGCTTACCCGTTGTGGCAGACTTTATCATGATGGCATCGATATAGACGCCGAGGTTGATGCTGCCGAAGCGATTAAGGTCGCTCTGAACCTTCGACCAGTTGAGGTCCTGCTCCACCATATTGCTGCTGATAACGGTAGCGTTCTCACTATACTCCTTGATATTCTGGTACGCAACACCCGTAAACTGCAGTCTTGTCAGCTGATGCTTGAAGACGAGTAGCGGATTGCCGTAAGTGAGATCCGTACGTGCAGAGTATGCCGAGAAGTAGTGATGGCTGTCAGCAGGCCATTTGCTGCGGTCCGGCGCACCAAGGAGCAGGTCCTGCGTACCATCGATCTTGAATGGCACTACCATCCTGTTGCCCTCTACCGTAGGAGCAGCCGTCTGCGCACCGTCAACGCGGTAGCCCCAGAAGTCACTCTGTCCGGAGATAGGGTAATAGCTGCGTCTGTTGTCAGAGCGCACCAGTTCTCCGGAAGCAGCGCCCACCGGTGTCTTCAGCGGTGTGTTCTCGTAGATGGCACTGACGTCGTCCTCCCTCAATCTGGTAGGTATCAGCGTACCCTTGTTGAACATATACACGTTCACCGTCTGTCCCATCCAGCAGTTGGTGTTGTCGGAAGAACCGACAGTGCCAGTGCCTCGTGTGCCGGCAGATATTGACGGAGCAGCAACACCTATTGTTATCGGCTGCAGTCCGTCGGTAGTATCATTTGTCGCCATGTTGTTCTCCGAGCTGCAGGCAGTCAGTGCTGCAGCTATAGTGATGGCATATAAAAATGACTTCTTCATTGTCTATATATAAATAATGTATTAAACTTCCTTATTATCAAGAACAGCATCGGCACGATGTCATGCCTCCTGCTGTGCAAACGGTCTTTAGTAGTCGCCCATAGGCAGGTCTATCACGCCGCCCGGAGCCCACTTCTGGAGTGTAGCGCTGATGTTTACCACCTGAGCACCATACATCGACATGTTCACGATGTATGTCGTTCCAGCCTCAAACACAGCACCTTCCGGCTTCAGCGTCAGCTTCTGCGTCTGCGTAACTGTGACTGGCTGCGTATTGTCGAGGTCCATATAGTACGTCTCGTCAAAATCTATCTCCACGTCGTACGCACCCCTTGCCGGCAGCATCAGTCCCTTGCCAAGCATCTCCTTGATGTTTGGCGTGAGGAGGTAGTTGAAGCGGCCCATGCTGACGAACGACTCCGCCCCCGACGGTTTGAATCCCATCTTCTTCGGATCCCTCGCAGCCACGACGAGCGTGCCGTTTGTCTGCGACTTGACACGTATCTCCCTGATCCAGATGCTCTTGTGCTCCATGAGTGTGAAGTTGAAGAGGAATCGCGTTAGGCAGTGCTCCATCTCTATCTTCGGCTGCAGTCCGTGCTTCGCACCGTATGTGGTGTAGCCGCCCTTGCCGTATGTCAGTATGGTATCGACCGTCGTTGTCTGCACGATAGCCGGATAATTCTCGCCAACCATCTTGCGGGTCACCTCTGGAGCCCTACCGACCATGATGTCCTGAGTCCCGTCGAAGGTGATGTCCATCTCCACCTGGTCGCCGGTGGCACTGCTACTGTTGATGTAGGCATCGTCGATGTAGTAACCGAAGAAGTCGTATCCTACCTCAGGATACTTCCCGTTCCAGAGTATCGGCTTCTTCACCCTCACGTCGTCATTCCAGAACGACAGCGCTCCCGCCAAGTCGTCAGGCATTGCCACTGCACCGCGATGGCCCTTGTTCGTAGGTATCGTGGTGAAGGTGCTCACCAGACAGTCCCTGCGGTCGGTGTTGTCAGTGGAGTTCATCAGCAGCTTGTAGTCGGAGTTGACAGCCATCTCGCCTGACTCCGTATTGTTTCTGCGGAACGAGAGGATGTAGAACTGCGAACCGAGGTAGTGCTGCTGGAAGTCCTGTGGGAAGTTCTTGTTGTCGAAGGCGTTGCCACCTCGCGTACTAGCAGAGAAGAACAGCGAGCTGTAACTCAGCGTAGGGGTGATCTCCACGTCAGAGACCTCCTCCACGTTCTGGTTCACACCGCCCTCCGGAACGTATTTCAACTCCGGATACTCGCTGGAGCATGCTCCGAGGAGCGCTGCCATGAGCACCATCGTCGTGATATATATTGTATTACGCATACTGTACATCGTTTTTAATAGATATTAAACTCACCAGGAACATCAGCCTCCTGCCATTTTATGATGCCTCCGTCGCCATCTCCGAGGAGCGCCTCCCTGTCGAGCACTACGTTGAGAGAAACGTAGAAGTCAGAGTGGTCGCGCGACTTACGGTAGGTATTCTTCTCGTAGTCGAAGTACTGAAGCTTTGCGTTGAGAAGGCTCTTGTGTAGGTTCACCATCGCATTGACCGTCTTCGGAACATAGACACCGCCGTCCATCACCTTGGTGTTTATTACCACCTGCATCATGCCCGGACCGTAGTATTCGTCCCTATCGGTAAACTCGTTCTCCACGATTCCCGTGACGGTGATGTTCTTATAGCATCTCACGGTAGCGTTTCCCGGCATGTCGCTGATAGTAGGAACGCCGTCATACGGCACCTTGCCGGCACTCACGAGATCAGCCTTGAAGAACATCTTGTCGGTATTCGAGATGTCGAGCGATCCGGTACTGAGGTTCACCTTGTGAGGTATTCCGGAGAGTATGACATACACCGACTCAATAATGCAGTTGACATTGCGGGTATTCTTCTTGATGTCGAAGAAGAGGTCGATATTATGCGTGATAGGCGAAGGCCTGAAGACGACTGTCCTTGACTCGTTGGCGCCCCACTTCGTGACAGGCACTGAGTCGATAGCCACCGGCGTTCTGTCGCCAACGACGTATCTTGCCTCTTTGCCGTCGAGGTGTGTATAGTGGTTGGCGTCGCTGATGTTGTATGCCTTGAGGTCTATAACGGGAGCATCCTCCTCGTACGTCTTGTATGTGATGTTCACCTTGCTTAGTCCCTGCACATCGTTCTCCGCCACCACCTTCTCCAGCTCCGAGTAGTCGAAGTTCTGTGCGCTGAGGTTCATCGTAAGGAACTTATACTCCCCTGCCCTGATCTTGAAGTCCTTGATGTCGTGGTTGTCCGCCTCATCCATTGAGTCCGGAAGCTCGCTGAAGTATTTTCCGGAACACGTCCTGGTGTCGAATGCTATGGTGTTCATGTGCTGATAGAGCACCTTATCTACGAGGATGAGCATGGAGTCGGGCTGCTGGCTGCTGTATCCCTTCACCGTTGTCCAGTCGTAGGCGAACTGCACGTCAGCCTTATGCGGATGTTCCTGCTCGCAGAGTGTCTCCCTCGTACACGATGCGAGCACCGCGAAGAATGCCATGGCAACAGCCATCGACACCTTATTATATAAATAGCTATAAGTTTTCATCATTCTGCGCCTCCTTATTTAGAGTTTTTCCTTGCAGCCTTCTGAGCCGCCAGACGTTCCTTCATTCGCTCTGCCGCAGCCTTGGCACGCGCTGCCTTCTCCTGCTGCTCCAGCTTCTTGCGTTCCTTTGCGCTCATTACCGGCTCGTCGGCATCGTCACTCTTGGTGGCATCAGCCGTTACGCCCCCCGCCACGACGGCAGTCTTACCCGCCGTCTTGCCAACGGACGACTTTGCCCTGGCTGCCGAAGCCGCGGAGCTGCTTGCCTTCTTGCGGGCATTTTCCTGAGCCTGCTTGCTTGCCTTCAGCTTCTGGCGCAGAGCCTTTGCCTGTGCCTCGGCCTCCTCCTTGTTGCGAGCCTCGCGCAGCTTCTCTTCATTTGCTGCTGCACGTACCTTTGCCTTCTCGGCTGCCTCCTCTGCCCTGCGCTTCTCCTGCAGAGCCTTCTGGTGGCGGTTAGCCTCGTAACGCTTGTTGGCATAGATAGCCTTCACCTTCTCTAAAGAGTCCTTGCGTGCCGCAATAGAGTCCTCGATATGGCGCTTTCTGGCGAGGCGCTGCTCGCGGGCTATGATCTTCGGCGACTTCGCATCGATAGCCTGCTGAGCCTCACGGCGGCGAACGTCAACGCAAGAGTCGTAGAGTTGCTTGAAGTCGAATGCCACAACGTTATAGATACTGTCCTTGATGAACTTCTGCTCACGTGCAAGCCATCGTGCATGCCAGATGCTGTCGGTCTTTTCGCGGAACGGCATATCGACGTCGTACCTCCAGCGGTACTTCTTCAGCATGTTGTAGTTGCCGAAGCGATAGACGAGAGCGGCGTGGAGCTCGCGTACCATTGGGTACTTGACCATCTGCCATCCATCGGCACCTGTCTTCTCAAGGCAGTTGTCCTCGGCATTCTTGCGAAACCTGTCGTACTTCGTAATGCACGCCCCCACCGACGCACCGAACTCCATGTCGATAGAGTTGCCGCTCTGGAAGAAGACGAAAGGCTTTACGAAACCCCATGTTATACCGGCCTGGAATGCCTGTCCCTGACGGCCTTCGTTAGCTCCGAAGAGGAAGGCATAGTCGGAATAGCTGGCATATACGCCACGGTAGAACACCCACCTAGGATGACTTGGCGACATGTTGCGGCACGACATAAGCTTGTCCCACCAGTGGTCGTGGCGCTTGAGGTAGCCCGTAGGCTCTGCCCTTCGCTCTCGCCAGTACATACGACCCTCGATGGTAGCCTCGAAAAGATTGAATATCGTGGAGTGGACATACGTGCCGCTAGTCCGCGGACGCCAGCGGATATTGGCGTTGATGGCATAACGGTTCCAGTTATACTTACCCAAATCGAACTCCACACCGACGTTAGGAACGGTGAGAACCCAATCAACAAGATTAGTGCGAACAGATATTCTCTCAGCAAGCGACAACGTATCTACCCTGCGGCTATTGTCAACGACCTGCGCAGAGGCATCCTGAATCGCCAGAAAGAACATCAAGAAAAGGGTCAGGGAAATTCCCTTTATTATCCTACTGAATATAATTTCGTGTATGTGATACATCAATATAAAATAAAATTTGGTGCAAAATTAGTAAAAAAATCTTAAATATACAACTGTTTTATGTTTAACAAATCTTAAAAACGCTATTTTTTTAATACCTTTGCATCGATTTTTCGGCCCAAGGCCTATTTGTGAACAAGAAAACAGAATTATCAGCCATGCCACGCAAAGATAAAAGCACGTCAGTCATAAAGTCCATCGACTGGTGGACGGTAGCCATCTACATCGCACTACTCATCTGCGGATGGGTAAGCGTCTGCGGTGCGAGTTACACGTATGGAGAGACGGATATCTTCTCGCTCGACACACGTTCGGGAATGCAGATAATATGGATCGGCACGAGTATAATGCTCGGTACGTGCCTGCTGCTGCTCGACGACAGGGCCTACGACACCTTTGCGTACGTCATCTACGGCTTCATGCTGCTGCTGTTGTTCGCAACAATCTTCAACCCCCACGAAATCAAGGGCTCCAGGTCGTGGCTCGTCATGGGACCATTGCGCCTGCAACCCGCCGAGTTTGCGAAGTTTGCGACGGCGCTGGCGGTGGCGAAGCTGATGAGTTCGTACCATTTCACGCTTGAGAAATGGCAGAATCTGGCGAAGGCTATCGGCATGATAGTCACGCCGATGCTGCTCATCGTGATGCAGAAGGAGACGGGTTCGGCACTCGTCTATACATCCTTCTTCCTCATGCTCTACCGCGAGGGCATGACGGGCAGCTTCCTCTTCACGGGAATGGCCATGGTGATGTACTTCATTGTAGGCATACGCTATCAGGAGGTGATGTTCTTCGACACGCCGACGAGTACCGGCTCCTTCGTCGTACTGCTTCTGATTCAGCTGTTTACGGCAACGCTGGTGTACGTATATTGCAAGGCTCGCAACGAGGCGATACTGATAGCCGGAGGCTGCTTCACGGTAACGCTGCTGGCGGCACTTTTCTCCGTCTTCGTGATACCGTTCAACATCATCTGGATCCAGGTGCTGCTGACGGTAGCGATGCTCGGCTACCTCGTGTGGATATGGATGGGCGAGCAGCTGAAGGAGTACCTTTTCATAATGCTCTTCGCAGTGGGGTCGGTGATGTTCTTCTTCTCGGCGAGCTACGTTCTGAACAATGTCATGGAGCCCCACCAGCGCGTCCGCATCAACGTGCTCCTCGGATTGGAGGAGGACCTGGCAGGTGCGGGCTATAATGTACACCAGAGTGAGATAGCCATCGGCTCGGGAGGACTGCAGGGCAAGGGCTTCCTCAACGGCACGCAGACGAAGCTTAAGTTCGTACCGGAGCAGGATACGGACTTCATCTTCTGCACCGTCGGTGAGGAACAGGGATTCCTCGGTTCGGCAGGTGTGCTCGTTTTGTTCCTCTGCCTGATACTCAGGCTGATACACGTCGCCGAGCGTCAGATTCACATCTTCGGCAGAGTGTATGGCTACTGCGTACTGAGCGTCTTCCTCTTCCACGTCTTCATCAACGTGGGAATGGTGCTGGGACTGACTCCCGTGATAGGTATCCCGCTGCCGTTCTTCAGCTATGGCGGCTCGTCGCTATGGGGATTCACGCTCCTTCTGTTCATTTTCCTCCGCATCGACGCAAGCAGGAACCTGATAAGGAGGTAAGCTTTTTTTGTTAACAATTATTCACACATCACCTAACCGCGTTAACATTTTCCTTGCGATAGAAATCAGCAACGGGAAAATGATTTTGTACAGCGAAACGTAGGTGATTTTCATAACGCTTTGATTTATAGCGAGATAATTTCCAAGAGGTTATTTTTCGGGCTGAAAAAGGGCTGAAAAGGGGCGATTTTAGCACGAAATGGCCTTGTAAAAGCTATGCTTTCACGTTGTAACTGCATAGTTATTACACTCTAATTAGATAGTTATTACATTGTGAAAGCATTGCTTTTACGACAAAAGGTCATAAAACAGGCTTTTCAAGAGCTTTCGTTTCTCTATTTCATCACCTGCACATGAAAAAATTAGAGCTTACGGTTTAACGCACGTTTAACTATTTTAACACTATAAATCCGCCACTGGTCAGTTTTTCATTGATTTATTTGGTCATTTGCAAAATTTTGTGTAACTTTGCAAAGTTTTATATAAACAAGGTACACAAAACGGCCTCCCGCGAGGCTGTAAAAAACAAGAACAAGGTAAAAGAGACTACTATGGCAACTCATAATACAAACGAGGAATTTAAGGAGGCGATGATAAAATGCCGCGACATCTTCTCGAAGAAGCTCTACGACTACAAACCTTCGTGGAGAATGCTACGTCCGTCGTCGCTCACCGACCAGCTCTTCATCAAGGCAAAGCGCATACGTACACTTGAGGTGACGGGCGAATCGCTCGTTGGAGAGGGAATACTGCCGGAGTTCATGGCGCTCATAAACTATGGCATCGTGGGCCTCATACAGCTCGAAAAGGGCTATGCCGACAAGGTCGATATGACGAACGACGAGGCAATGGCTCTCTACGATGACCACGCAAAGAAGTGTGTAGAGCTCATGATGAAGAAGAACCACGACTACGGAGAGGCATGGAGAGACATGAGGGTATCGTCATACACCGACATCATACTCACTAAGCTTGAGCGTATCAAGGAGATAGAGGACAAGAACGGACTGACAACCGTCAGCGAGGGCATTGACTCTAACTACATGGACATCATCAACTACTCCGTCTTCGCAGTAATCAAACTAAGCTAAAACAGGTGAGGAAACTGGCATTGTTCATAGTTAACGCCGCAAGGTTCATCGTGGCACTGACATTCATCGTGTCGGGCTTCGTCAAAGCCGTCGATCCTCAGGGCACGCAGATAAAGCTGCAGGACTACGCCGAGGCACTGGGGCTACTGGGGATGATACCCGACTGGCTGACGCTGGCAGGCTCCGTGGCACTATCGGCGGTGGAGTTCACGGTCGGTGTGCTGCTGCTCTTCGCCATTCACCGACGCATCACGACGAAGCTCATCGCGATGTTCATGGCGGTGATGACACCGATAACGACGTGGATATTCGTTGCTGATCCCGTCAGCGACTGCGGATGCTTCGGCGACGCGATAGTACTGACGAACGGAGAGACGCTGCTGAAGAACGTCATACTGCTCTCACTCGCCATCATACTGATGAGGAAGCCGCTGCTGATGCCGCGTTTCGTAAGCCTCAGCAACCAGTGGATAGTGTTCCACTTCACGCTGCTATACATCGTGGGAATAGCGCTCTACGGACTGTATTACCTGCCGTTGTTCGACTTCCGGCCATACCACATCGGGGCAAACATAAGGGAGGGAATGGAGATACCGGAGGGAGAGACGGGACCTGTGTTCGACACTACGTTCCTCATGGAGAAAGACGGTGTGCAGAAGGAGTTTACGCTGGAGGAATATCCGGACTCCACGTGGACGTTCATCGACTCCAAGACGACGATGATAAAGGAGGGCTACGTGCCGCCGATACACGACTTCTCACTGCAGAGGGTTGACGACGGCGAAGACATCACCGACATGGTGCTGACGGATGAGGGCTACACGATGCTGCTCATTTCGCCACATCTGGAACAGGCCGACGACACTAACTTCGGCGATATCGACAAGCTCTTCGAATGGGCCGACGACAAAGGCATTCCGTTCTACTGCATGACGGCGAGCACGGAGGATGCCATAGAGCGATGGAAGGACCTCACCGGGGCGGAATATCAGTTCTGCAACACCGACGAGACGACGCTAAAGACCATCATACGCAGCAATCCTGGACTGCTACTGCTGAAGAACGGCACGGTGGTGGCGAAATGGAGCCACAACGAACTGCCCGACGTGCCGATGGCATTGCCAGACGCAAAGAAGCCTACGGAGCAGATTATCGGAGAGATAGCCTCACAGAGAGGCGGACTGGCAGGCGCCGGAAAGGTGATACTCTGGTTCATCATACCACTCGCACTGCTGACGATAGCAGACAGACTGTGGATGTGGAGCCACTGGTTAAAGAAGAAAGAGATCCAACACTCTAATAAGTTATTCAAACATTTAAAAAGAAAAAAGACAATGGCAAAGAAAATCGTTGCTGGAAACTGGAAGATGAACAAGAATCTCCAGGAAGGTGTAGCTCTCGCCAAGGAGCTCACAGAGGTAGTAAAGAACCCTAACTGCGATGTTATCATCGGCACTCCATTCATCCACCTCGCATCTGTTGCAGAGGTAGTGAAGGGCAGCTGCATCCAGCTCTCTGCTGAGAACTGCGCTGACAAGGCATCTGGTGCCTACACAGGTGAGGTTTCGGCTGAGATGGTTAAGTCAACAGGTGCACAGTATGTTATCCTCGGTCACTCTGAGCGTCGTGAGTATTACAACGAGACTCCAGAAATCCTGAAGGAGAAGGTAGAGCTCGCTCTCGCTAACGGCCTCAAGGTTATCTTCTGTATCGGTGAGTCTCTCGAAGAGCGCGAGGCTAACAAGCAGAACGAGGTAGTAAAGGCAGAGCTCGCCGGTTCTGTATTCCACCTCGACGCAGAGCAGTGGAAGAACATCATCATCGCCTACGAGCCAATCTGGGCTATCGGTACTGGCAAGACTGCTACTGCTGACCAGGCTGAGGAGATCCACGCTTACATCCGCTCTTGCGTTGCTGAGGTTTACGGCGCAGAGGCTGCTGCTGAGACTTCTATCCTCTACGGTGGCTCGTGCAAGGCTTCTAACGCTCCTGAGCTCTTCGCTAAGCCTGACATCGACGGTGGTCTCATCGGTGGCG